>CAJQRG010000052.1 GCA_905612225.1 Emcibacteraceae bacterium
AAACCTTGAAAGTGGTGAAGTGTCGCTTGAACAATCAATTGATATTTATACCCGCGGCACTCAACTTAAGGCGCATTGCGAGGAAAAATTAAAAGATGCAACTGCTCGCATTGAAAAAATCACCTCATCCGCTAACGGCGATTTGACCATATCGCCGCTTGATGGTGGCGACTGATATATGAAAATGATGTCCTCTGATCTAGTTGAAAATTTTCTTGGTGAATTTGCGACCTCTTTGGAGCATAGCTTACTCGAGGTGCTGCCGGATGCTCATGGTATGGAGGAACAGGTCATTGAAGCTATGCGTTATGGCCTTTTTGCAGGTGGTAAAAGACTTAGGCCATTTTTAGTCATGATGACATCAGGATTATTTTCAGTTGAAGAAGAAAATGCGATAAGGGTGGGCGCTGCAATTGAGTGTCTGCATACCTATTCACTTATTCATGATGATTTACCCGCAATGGATGATGACGACATAAGGCGCGGTAAGCCATCTGTGCATAAAAAATTTGATGAAGCTACAGCAGTTCTCGCTGGAGATGCACTTCTTACACTTTCTTTTGAAATTTTAGCTGATGTTAAAACACACTCGGATCCTGAAATAAGATGCGAGCTTATTGCAACTTTATCTCGCGCTGTTGGCGCGCTTGGTATGGTTGGAGGGCAAATGATTGATTTAAAATCTGAAAATCAAAGCTTGATTGAGAGCGAAATAAACCGTATGCAGCAGATGAAGACTGGTGCATTAATTGTTTTTTCCTGTGAAGCTGGGGCAATATTGGCTGGAGTTAGGGGCGAGAGACGTGATGTTTTAAAACATTATGGACGTGATATTGGCCTGGCATTTCAGATTGCAGATGATCTGCTTGATACAGAAAGAAGCTCATTAGATATAGGTAAGACAGCAGGAAAAGACGTTCATGCAGGTAAGGCAACTTTAGTTGCCCTTGTAGGAGCCAAAGATGCAAGAGTAAAGGCAGATAGATTGATTAAGCAAGCTATTGAAAGCTTGGATATTTTTGACGATAAAGCCAATATATTAAGATCATTAGCCACATTTGTTGTGAGCCGTAATTATTAAAAATTAGATGAAGAATTACATATGAATGGTAAACCAGATACGCCCTTACTGGATAAAATAAATATTCCAGCTGATGTTCGAAAATTGACTGTTGGGCAACTTCAGCCTCTTGCTGATGAATTGCGGGCGGATATGATTTATAATGTCTCACTTACTGGGGGTCACCTTGGCGCTGGCCTTGGCGTTGTCGAGCTGACAACGGCTATTCACTACGTATTTAATACCCCTTATGATAAATTAATTTGGGACGTGGGTCACCAATGTTATCCTCATAAAATTCTTACTGGTCGTCGTAATAAAATGAAAACAATTCGTAAAGGTGGAGGTCTTGCTGGCTTCACTAAACGGAAAGAAAGTGAATATGATCCCTTTGGTGCGGGCCATAGCTCAACATCCATTTCTGCGGGACTAGGTATGGCTGTAGCTCGTGACCTTAAGGATATTGAAAGTGATCAAAATGTTGTTGCCGTAATTGGTGATGGTGCCATGAGTGCTGGTATGGCTTATGAGGCAATGAATAATGCTGGTGCACTGAATAGCCGCCTTATTGTGATATTAAATGATAATGACATGTCTATTGCTCCTCCCGTTGGGGCTATGAGCGCGTATCTTGCTCGGCTATTATCATCAAGATCTTATTTAAACCTTCGAGATTTTGCTAAAAATATTGTAGGTAAGTTTCCACGTACCATCAGTTCAACGGCTAAAAAAGCCGAAGAATACGCACGTGGAATGGCAACAGGGGGAACGCTGTTTGAAGAGCTTGGCTTTTATTACGTGGGTCCAGTTGATGGGCATAATATGGAACACCTTCTGCCAGTCCTTGAAAACGTTCGTGACGCGGGTAGTGGCCCAATTCTTATCCACGTTGTTACGCAAAAAGGTAAGGGATACTCTTACGCTGAAAATGCTGCTGATAAATATCATGGCGTGTCTACTTTCAATGTGAGTACAGGAGCACAAAATAAATCGATTCCAAAGGCACCTAGTTATACCGGAGTGTTTGCTAAAGCCTTAATTAATGAAGCAAAAAAAGATGATAAAATTGTTGCCATTAATGCGGCTATGCCTTCAGGAACAGGCCTTGATAAGTTTGCGGAAGAATTTCCAGAACGTTGTTTTGATGTTGGTATTGCCGAACAACACGCGGTAACCTTTGCAGCGGGTCTTGCATGTGAAGGTTATAAACCTTTTGCCACTATATATTCTACATTTTTACAACGAGCCTATGATCAGGTGGTTCATGATGTAGCAGTTCAAAATTTACCGGTTCGTTTTGCAATTGACCGTGCTGGTCTTGTAGGAGCTGACGGACCAACTCACGCTGGCTCGTTTGATTTAACTTATCTTACTACACTGCCAAATATGGTGGTGATGGCGGCTGCAGACGAGTCAGAATTGACCCATATGGTAGCCACTGCTGCTGCCTATAACAGTGGCCCATCCGCAATCCGCTACCCTCGTGGTGAGGGTACAGGCGTTTCACTTCCTAAAGAGGGCGAGCAGCTTAAGATAGGGAGAGGGCGTATAATTCGTAAGGGCAAACAGATTGCAATCCTTTCGCTTGGTACTCGTTTGGAAGAGGCGCTAAAGGCGGCGGATGAATTTGCAGATAAAGGTTTGAGTTGTACGGTGGCTGATGCACGTTTTGCTAAGCCCCTTGATCTTGTAATGATTAGAAAGCTGGCTCTTGAACATGATGTTTTGATCACCGTAGAAGAAGGGTCAATTGGTGGGTTTGGCAGTCATGTTCTTGATTATCTATCTAATGAGGGACTTATGGAACAAGGGCTTAAAGTGCGTACAATGAAACTTCCTGACGTATTTATTGATCAAAATAGTCCTGACGTAATGTATGAGATTGCTGGGCTTACCGCAGCAGATATTATTAAAACTGGGCTACAGGCACTAGGTCATAACAACGTAGATCCAACATTGTTAAATGGTTAAAAAAAGAGCAGATCAAATTCTTGTTGAACGTGGGTTAGCCGAATCCCGTTCACGTGCACAGGCATATATAATGGCAGGTCACGTTTACGCTGGTGAGCAAAAAATAGTGAAGTCCGGTCAGCAAATCAAAGAAGACACTGTTTTAGAGGTACGTGGTAAAGAGCACCCTTGGGTCAGTCGCGGCGGACTTAAACTTTTAAAGGGATTACAAGAATTCAAAATAGATGTTTCAGGTATGACCGTAATTGATGTTGGTGCTTCGACTGGTGGTTTCACTGACGTATGTTTAGAAAATGGTGCGAAGAAAGTTTATGCAGTTGATGTTGGGCATGGACAATTAGCATGGAAAATCAGAAACGATGAAAGGGTCGTTGTGCTTGAAAAAACTAATGCGCGTTATTTAGATATTCAACAAATTCCAATTCCTGTTAATTTAATAGTTTGTGATACAAGCTTTATTGGCCTTCAAACAGTTCTTCCCGCACCAATGTCCTTAGCAGGAAGAGGTTGTATGTTAGTTGCGTTAATTAAACCACAATTCGAAGTAGGAAAAGGGAAGGTGGGTAAAGGGGGAGTGGTTCGTGAGCCCGAACTACATAAAGAAGTTTGTAATAAAATTAAAAACTGGATTACGAAAGATATGGTGGACTGGGAGGTTATAGGTTTGACACAGAGCCCTATCAAAGGGCCGGAAGGAAATATTGAATTTCTTATCGGAGCAAAGTATGACAAATAAAGTAACCATTGAGGAACTCGGTGGTCGAGGTGATGGCGTAACTACTTTGGATGGTAAAAGCATATTTGTGCCGTTTAGTGCGCCAGGTGATAAGGTCGATATAAATATCGATGGCAATAAAGGTCGTCTCCGTCATATTCATCAAAGTTCAAGCTATAGAGTAAAAGCGAAGTGTAAACACTTTACAAAATGTGGAGGGTGCGCGGTTCAACATATCGACGAAAAATATTATAGATTGTGGAAAGCAGGACTGGTCAGAATCGCCCTTGAAAATCAAGGATTTAATAATATAGATGTTCGGCCACTTGAAATGAGCCCACTGCATAGTAGACGACGTACTACATTTCATGTTATTGGCCGAAAT
>CAJQRG010000053.1 GCA_905612225.1 Emcibacteraceae bacterium
AATACGGATAGCATCCACCTGATCAATTACGCCGCCTCGTGTTGCAACAACCGCAGCACCAGAATCACGCGCCACGACCCGCTCCATTCCAGTTCCAACAAAGGGTGATTCGGCCCTAAGTAAAGGTACAGCCTGACGTTGCATATTTGATCCCATAAGTGCTCGGTTAGCATCATCATTCTCAAGAAATGGTATGAGCGCAGCTGCCACAGAAACAACCTGTTTTGGAGACACATCCATTAGAGTAATATCTTCGTGTTTTTTAAGTACGTGGTTACCTGCTTGACGACAATCAACTAGATCTTTAACAAAATCTCCTTTTTCATCGAGCGGGGTGTTAGCCTGCGCAATAGTATACTTTTCTTCTTCCATAGCAGAAAGGTATACAACTTCGTCGGTAATTTTTCCCTTCTCAACAATACGGTAAGGAGCTTCAATAAAACCATATTTATTAACTTTTGCATAGGTTGCAAGTGAGTTGATAAGTCCAATATTAGGTCCCTCAGGTGTCTCAATAGGACAAATACGACCATAATGCGTAGTATGAACATCACGAACCTCAAATCCTGCTCGCTCACGCGTCAAACCACCAGGACCAAGGGCCGAAAGGCGACGTTTGTGAGTAATTTCTGATAGTGGGTTTGTTTGGTCCATAAACTGACTGAGTTGTGACGAACCAAAGAATTCACGAACGGCAGCAACTGCCGGCTTAGCATTAACAAGGTCGTGTGGCATTACTGTATCGATGTCAATACTACTCATACGCTCACGAATAGCTCGCTCCATACGAAGTAGTCCAATACGGTATTGATTTTCCATCAACTCCCCAACAGATCGAACACGACGGTTACCAAGGTGGTCAATATCGTCAACAACACCCTTACCATTCTTCAAGTCAATCATTGTTTTGAGAACTTCAAGAATATCTTCTTTACGAAGCACACGATGATCGTCAGGACAATCCAAATCAAGTCGCATATTCATTTTTACACGACCAACAGATGACAAATCATAGCGCTCTGCATCAAAGAATAAACCTTCAAACAATGCTTCAGCAGTTTCACGCGTAGGTGGCTCACCAGGACGCATCACTCTATAAATTTCAGATAGTGCCATATCACGGTTTTGACATTTATCAGCCATAAGAGTATTACGCAGAAATGGCCCTATACGAACATGATCAATATCTAGCGTTTCGATAGACCTATAACCAGCCTCAGAGAGCAAATCAAGGTGCTCAGCGGTGATTTCTTCACCAGCTTCAATATAAATTCTGCCCGTTTTATCATTAACAATATCATGAGCAGCAAAGCGGTTAATAAGATCTTCATCAGGAAGAAGTAAATCCTTAAGCCCGTCTTTTTCAAACTTTTTAATAGAACGCGGGGTAATTTTCTTGCCAGCCTCGGCAATAACTTCTCCATTCTTGGCATTAACCAAATCAAATGTTGGCTTGAATCCGCGCCACCGGTCCACGTCGAACGGAACGCTCCAGCCACCCTTTACCTTTTTATAAGCAAGACGGTCATAATAGTAATCTAAAATTTCCTCAGAACCAAGACCCAGAGCATAAAGAAGTGTTGTAACTGGCATTTTACGCCTGCGGTCAAAACGAACGTGAACTATATCCTTAGCATCAAATTCAAAATCAAGCCACGATCCACGGTAGGGGATCACACGGGCCGAGAAAATGAATTTACCAGAGGCTTGAGACTTCCCGCCATCATGATCAAAAAATACACCTGGTGAACGATGCATTTGAGAAACAATTACCCGTTCAGTTCCATTGACAACAAATGTCCCGCTATCAGTCATAAGCGGTAGATCACCCATGTACACATCTTGCTCTTTAATGTCTAGCACGCTGCGAGCTTCTGTTTCCTCATCAACCTCAAATACAATCAAACGAAGTGTTACACGAAGTGGCGCAGCATAGGTAATATCGCGTTGCTGGCATTCATCAGTGTCATATTTTGGCTTTTCAAGCTCATAAGATACGAACTCAAGAGATGATGTATCAGCAAAATCCGTAATTGGAAATACACCCTTAAATACTCCTTGCAAACCATTATCTGTACGGTCTTCAAGTTTTACGCCTGTTTGCAGAAACTGATCGTAAGAGCTTTTTTGAACTGTAATAAGATTTGGCATTTCTGCCACTTCACGAATGTGTCCAAAATTCTTACGAACTTTTTTCCGACTGGAATAAGAAGTCGCCATGCTCAACCCTCGCCAATATATTCTCGATCATACTGAATTA
>CAJQRG010000054.1 GCA_905612225.1 Emcibacteraceae bacterium
ATGCTGCGCTTGGTCAATTTACTGAGGCCGATGACCAACGCTCAAGTTTTTATTGTTCTTTAAAGCGTGTTCCAAAAGACAGAAAGTTTTTTAATAATTTAGCAATAGACGTATTAGCTGTTGCAGAAAAAATGCTAGAGGGAGAAGTTGAATATCATAAAGGAAATTATGAAGAAGCTTACGGCCATCTAAGAGAGAGTATTTCTCGCGACGATAACCTCGCTTATACTGAACCTTGGGCTTGGATGCACCCTCCAAGACATGCAATAGGTGCCCTACTAATGGAACAAGGTCATTATAAGGAGGCCGAGGAGGTTTATCGAACTGACCTTGGGCTGATTAATACTTTACCAAGATGTCAACAACATCTTGACAATGTGTGGTCCCTTCACGGCCTTTTTGAATGTCTACGTAATAGGAATGAAGATAAAGAAATCATAACTATCAGCAAGAAATTATCCTTGGCGATGTTAAAAACCGATATTCCCATCACATCTTCTTGTTGTTGTCGAAAACATACCGAGAATACATTATGTTGTCAAAATTAAGGGAAATATTATGATCGCCAGCTTACAAATGTATCAAAGGCCGGAACTTGTTGATGCCCATGACAAGTTTTGGAACATAATTAGAAATAAACTTACCTTGCATGGCATAGAAAGCCCTAAAGATCTATCACAAGACGCAGATGAAATGACCGTTTGGGAGGACCCTAAACTGGTTCTAAGTCAAACATGTGGCATGCCTTTTCGTACCCATCTACATGACAAGGTCACTCTCATTGGCACACCAGACTTCGGCGTCAAGAATTGCATCCCTGGATATTACAGCAGCGCCTTTATTGTAAACCAAAGCGATGTAGGCGAAAATTTAATAGATTATAAAGACGCATTATTCGCCTACAATGATATTATTTCTCAATCCGGTTACGCGTCAGCTTTTTTTGAAACTAAAAAAGATAATTTCTTTTTCGAAAACAGGGTATGCTCTGGAGGTCACTTAGATTCTGCACGAATGGTCGCAGAGGGAAAAGCAGAAATCGCTTGTATAGACCCAATATCACTTACTTTTATGAGTGAATACGAAAAGTTTTATAATGAATTGCGAATTATAAAGTGGACTAAACCTACCCCAAGTTTACCTTATATTTCAGCGATCGGTATAGATCAGAAAATATACTTTGATGTTATTTCTGAGGCAATCTCTGAATTACCAAAAGATGTAAGAGAACGATTACATTTAAAAGGCCTCGTTTATATCCCAAAAGAGAAATACCTTACTTATTCTAATCCCGAAATTCATACCTATTATCGTTGAAAATCAGAAATCGCGACTGTCTGCTTTCGACCTAAAGCGAACACTCATAAAACGTGTTTTTTGACCAATCATTCATTGTTGTCTATAACTTTCAACTTCACCGTATAAAAAAAAGGCTGGTCCCAAAAATATGTTTAAATCCTTATTATTAATCCCGATAGTTATGTTGTTTGTTTCTGGTTGTGCTTCGAACTATAGTGAAAACACCCAAAATTATGTGGTGGAAAAGCATCTTGCCAATACACCTGTTAGCAGGACATCAAATTGGTGGATGCCAAGACATGTTGAAACATTAGAGCGGGTAAAAATGGGAGATGTAGATTTATTAATGGTCGGTGATTCAATAACAGATCATTGGAGCGATGTGGGTGCGCAATCGTGGGAAAAATATTATATGCACCGCAATGCCTTAAACCTTGGATTCGCGGGTGATAATACGGAACATGTACTCTGGCGTATAGAAAATGGTGAGGTTGAAGGGCTTGATCCGAAATTGACTATACTTATGATCGGTACTAATAACTCCGAAACCAGTGATTATTCAATAGATCAAATTGCTGATGGTATCGTTGACATCATCAAAGTACTCAGAGAAAAATTACCAAAATCAAAAATATTACTGTTGAACATGTTCCCAAGAGGGAGTGGTTCAAGAGTATTTCGAGTGCCACTGCCTGATAAAATCAGAAAAGGTGAGCAGTGGGAAAAGAACGATCAAATTAGTGCGCTTGCTGCAATCGAAGTTGTTGATAATGAATGGGTCTTTTTTCTGGACATCAATAATAGTTTCCTGGATGGAAAAGAACAACTGTCTAGAGATGTCATGCCAGACCTACTCCATCTAAGCGAAAACGGGTACAAGATTTGGGCGGAAGCGATGGAACCTACAATCAAAGTTCTCATGAATGAGTAAAAATTCTATTAGGAAGCAAATTCTGAGTGTCTGCTTTCGGCCAAAAGCAGACACTCAGTAGTCATGAAATTATATCCATTTTTTCACTTCTTCATTTCGGGCAATTGGAAATGGCAAGAAAAAACCAAAAAGGGCCGCTTTTTAAATAGCGACCCTTGATAGATATATTTAAAGAAACAGTTATTTATGATAAACAATATCACCGTGGACAATGGTCATGACGGCGTTAGATGACATAATCTCGTTTTCTGGAATGGTCATGATGTCTTTATCAAAAATGCTGATGTCGGCGAGTTTTCCAACTTCAAGAGAACCAAGTACATTTTCTTGAAATGCTGCGTAAGCGGCCCAAATTGTAAACATTTTAAGAGCTTCTTCACGGGTGACTTTAAGTTCAGGATGCCAACCTTCGGCGGAAAACCCGTCGAGGTCTTTACGAGCCACGGCCGCATAAAACTCAATACGAGGGTCGCCAATTTCCACTGGCTGATCGGTGCCACCGGGAATAATTGCACCTTTGTCAATAAAAGTACGCCATAGATAGGCATTTGCAAGGCGGTCGATGCCCAGACGATCTTCAGCAAAGTGAAGGTCACCAATGGCATGTGATGGCTGCATGGACGGTATTATGTCTAGGTCAATAAAACGGTCTACATCACCCGGTTGGACATTTTGAGCATGTTCAATGCGCCACCTCGGATCATTTACCTTCCGTTTCGATTTTGGAACTTCTTTAAGAGCTTGCTCAAAAGCATTGAGGACCATACGGTTTGCCGCATCACCGATAGCGTGTAGCTGGAACTGAAGACCTTTTTCAAGACCACGAATGAGTAGAGGACGAAGGTCGTCTTCTGAGTATCTGACAAGGCCTTGGGTATCATAATCGGAATAGGGTTCAATGAAGCCTGCGCCACGTGAACCAAGTGCTCCATCAACGGTTATTTTAAACTGCCGTGCTGTCACATAATGTTCAGGATCGATTTCACCACCGTTCTCAAAGAGAATTTCTGCATCTTCGGCATATAACATTGGCCTAACGGCATGATAGACACGGTGCTTAAGATTGCCTTCGGCGCGTAGTTCACGCATCATACGTAGAACATCATATGTATCTCCAGCATTATGAAAACCAGTCCAGCCGAGGCTAACGTTTCTTTCGGTTGCGATGCGGATATTATCTTTTGCCTTTTCGCGAGTGATTGAAGGGATGAGAGGGAGGACGAGGTTCATGGCTTTGTCGATCAGCATGCCTGTCGGTTCACCATTTTCATCGAGATTGATTGCACCACCTGAAGGGGCGACAGTTGTTCCAGTAATCTTAGCCATATTCATAGCGGCGGTATTAATGACAGCAGCATGAGCGTCAGCACGTACGAGAAATACGGGACGATCAGGGACAATCACATCTAAATCCTGCCGGGTCGGGAAACGCCCTTCAGGCCAAACTTTTTCGATCCAGCCGCGGCCAGAAATCCACTCTGCATTCGGATTGTTATCCGCATATTCTTTTACTTTTTCTAGAACTTCCTTAAGGCTATTAATGCTTTGCAAGTTAAGGTTTACTTCACGTTCACCAACCCGAGACAAATGACCATGCGCATCAATAAGGCCGGGATAGACTGCTTTGCCTGTGAGGTCGACAACATTTGCATCACCACAAGAATAACGCTCGGCGCCGATATTATCACCTACATAGATGATTTTGCTGCCTAGGATTGCTATTGCTTCAGCGGAAGGGTTATTTTCATCAACTGTATAGACGGTGCCGTTTTTAAGAACGATATCGGCTTCCTTACAGCTCTGCGCATAGGATGTGCTGGCTGCAGCAGTCGTTATCGCAGCGCATAATAATATTTTCTTGATCATTGAGTGTCCCTCATATTTTACGGATTGTTATGACCTAAGAATAAGACAAAACAACACGGGAAAACAAGGGCATTTATTTATGATCTACTGTAGGTGTCCTCAAATGACCCGAGGGCTGCTGCAGACATAAGCGGTGAAAAGCCGCCCACCATTTGAATGCCGCCAATCCCGATGGCGACAATAGGCCCAAAATTAGGATCCTTGTAAAATCTAGACCATTACAATTATATTAAAATCGGTCGAGGTTCATAACTTTTGTCCAGGCTGCGGCAAAATCTTTTACAAACTTATCATTTGAGCCATCAAAGGCATAAACTTCTGCTACAGCACGAAGTTCAGAATTAGAACCAAAAATTAAATCAACGGGAGTTGCAGTATATTTAAGCTCACCATTATATCGGTCGTAGCCTTCGAAAACGCCTTCTGTTGAAGATTTTTTCCATTCAGTTTTCATACCAAGTAAGTTAACAAAAAAGTCATTGTTAAGTGTACCGGGGTTATCGGTAAATACACCATGAGGTGAACCGTTTACGTTGGCATTTAAAGTTCTCATCCCACCGATAAGCACAGTCATTTCTGGCACTGATAAATTTAATACAGAAGCTTTTTCTATAAGCATATCAGCCGGATTTCGTGTATTACTTTCATCAAAATAGTTTCTAAATCCGTCAGCTTCTGGTCTCAGAAACTTAACTGACTGAACATCCGTCATTTCCTGTGTAGCGTCCGTTCTGCCGGGTGTAAATGAAACATTTATAGTGATGTCTGCATTAGCGGCAGCCTTCTCTATAGCCGCAGCGCCACCAAGAACAATTAAATCCGCCATAGAAACTTTTTTACCATTACCGGCATTGTTGTTGAAAGATGTTTGAATATAACCCAGAACTTTCGCAACCTTACTTACCTCAGATGGATTATTCACAGCCCAGTTTTTCTGTGGTGCTAGAAGCAGTCTTGCTCCATTCGCACCTCCACGCATGTCCGTATTACGGTATGTTGAAGCTGATGCCCAAGCGGTACGTACTAATTGCGATACAGACAACTCTGAGTTAAGAATTTGATTTTTAAGGTCCCTAACGTCACTTTCAGTAATCAAATTATGGTCAACCGAGGGAACCGGGTCTTGCCAAATAAGTGGTTCGCTTGGAACCATCGCCCCCAAATACCGTGAACGAGGTCCAAGGTCGCGGTGTGTTAATTTAAACCAAGCTCTCGCAAAGGCCTTCCCAAACTCTTCAGGGTTTTCAAGCCAGCGCTTTGTTATTTTGCCGTACTCTGGATCATATCTAAGCGCTAAGTCCGTTGTAAACATAATTGGTTTATGAAATTTTCCAGTAATATGTGCATCCGGGACATTGGCGGTATCCTCGTCTTTTGGTTCCCACTGAATAGCTCCTGCTGGACTTCGCACCTGTTGCCACTCGAACGCATATAGATTTTGCAAATACATGTGGGTCCATGCTGTTGGTGCCGCAGTCCATGCCCCCTCTAAGCCAGAAGTAATAGTATCTTCTCCCTTACCTGACTGATAATTATTCTTCCATCCGAGCCCTTGATCTTCGAGACTTGCACCTTCTGGTTCCTTGTCAAGATTTGCTGCTTTGGCTGCACCATGAGCTTTACCAAAAGTATGCCCACCAGCAATTAGGGCCACCGTTTCTTCATCACTCATGGCCATATTACTAAAAGTATCGCGAATTTCTTTTGCAGATAACAAGGGGTCAGGAACACCATTTGGACCTTCAGGGTTTACATATATCAACCCCATGCGTGCGGCACCGAGTGGTTTTTTCAACATACCGTTGTCATCGTGTCTTCCCTCACGACCCAGCCATTGACCTTCAGATCCCCAGTTTACATCTTCTGGCTCCCAGCCATCAATGCGTCCCCCTGCAAAGCCATAGGTTTCGAACCCCATATCTTCCATTGCAACAGTCCCGGCAAGCACCATTAGGTCACCCCAAGAAATTTTATTACCGTATTTCTTTTTAATTGGCCATAAAAGACGTTGCGCCTTATCAAGGTTGGTATTGTCTGGCCAGCTATTAAGAGGAGCAAAGCGTTGCATTCCTCCATCAGCACCCCCTCGTCCATCGACTGTACGATAGGTACCAGCACTATGCCATGCCATACGAATAAAGAATGGACCATAATGTCCGTAATCTGCTGGCCACCAGTCTTGTGACGCTATCATAACTTTTTCAAGGTCTTCTTTTAATATATCTAAATCTAATTTAGCAAACTCATTTTTGTAATCAAAGGTCTTATCCATTGGGTTAGATTTTATTGAATTTGTCCGTAGCGGAGAGAGGTCTAGTCTATTTGGCCACCAATAATCATTATTTATTACCTGTATTTTTTCTGCTGCGATAGGTGCTGACACTGGAACTAAGGTTGTTGTGCTTAAAGCCAGCATGAGAAAAATTCCTGTAGTTTTTCTTCTTAATGACATTATTTTTTCCTTTAATATTTAAAATTATTGGTTAGTACAACGGAGTTGAGTAAAATAGGACAAAGTAATTATAAGAACTTGGCCGCATGGGTATTTAAATAGTCTAAACTTATTGTTACTTAACGGATTAGAAATGCTTTTCTACATTCATTAGTTCGTCTGCGAAAACTGAATGTTTCAACGTTATACCCAAAACCCTTGCCTGTAAACCTAACCACAGTTCAATTTGACTCATAGAGCTGGGCTTCTTGTAGAACCCCTCATTTTTAAAAAAGAAGGGCCCTAAGTTAAAAATTTTCTGAATATCATGAACTACCCTCCTCTTTTCCATTATATTCTTTACAAGTTGATAATAATTATCATTATTATAAAGTCGATTCTAATGATAATTATTAACATTAAAGGCCGAGCCATGACTTTACATAAAATTCTTTATTGGCCGCATCTGATCTGCGGTGTAATAGCGGGAATTTTAATCCTAATTATGTCAACTACGGGCGTAATTCTTACTTACGAGCGACAAATAATCGCTTGGGCGGAGACGGATTATGAGCGAACTATCCCAGTTGGCGCGAATACTCTTGCGGTTGATGAAATCATCACAATGAACCGAGATGAATTAAATGAAAAAGAATTAAGGTCTATTAAAATTCTAAATTCAGCTGAGGCTCCCATTATCATTCGCGGGAAAGAATATTTCTATATAAATCGCTATAGTGGTGAAATTCTCGGTAACGGTCCAAAGGCGGTTAAAGTTTTTTTTAGTGAAATGAGAAGCCTGCATCGCTGGTTATCTATGGAAGGAGAAAGTCGCGCCACCGCGCGTATGTTTACTGGCGGTGCCAATTTGATGTTCCTGTTTATTGTGCTTTCTGGCATCTATCTCTGGGTACCAAAAGTTTTAAACTGGAAGAATATTAAAAAAGTTTTGTTTTTCAGAAAAGCGAAATCCTCTCGTGGACGTGACTTCAATTGGCACAATGTCATGGGTATCTGGTCAGCTATACCACTCACTGTTATTATTTCGACGGCAACCGTCTTTTATTATAGCTGGGCAAATAACCTAGTTTATACTCTTTCTGGTGAGGAGCCACCTGTGCGAGGACGAACCGTTAATGAGCTTGAGCCAAAAGCAGTTTTTGATCAAGCTATAACATTTGAAGCCATGTTCCAAAACGCTGTCCTAAAAAGGAAAAACTGGACAACCATAACTATGACATACCCAAAACTGACTGACGAAAATATTCGTTTTTCCGTTGATACCGGAAATGGGGGAGAGCCACAAAAAAAAGCTGACCTGTATCTCAACCGTGCTAATGGTGCTGCTGTAAAGTGGGAACCTTTCCAAGAGTATAGCGCCGGCAAGAAAGCTCGATACTTTATCCGCTACTTGCACACAGGTGAGGCATTGGGGTTGCTCGGTCAAACTATAGCGGGAATTGTTTCATTGCTGTCTGCAATAATGGTTTGGACAGGTCTGGCCCTGGCCTACCGAAAGTATATTAAGCCATTTTTAAAGCATAAACGCGCAATCCAAAGCTGACGCGAAATATATTAATTCAAAAATATATAAGCGTAGTTTTTTAAGTGCACACAAAAGTAAAAGAGCCTTGAGAAGGATTATTACATTTTTATATTAATATTGTGGTTAAATGACCTTCAGCACCTGAGCGAAGCCCCTCAATGTGTAACCCAAAACCCGTGCAATTGGTTTATGTCAATTTTATTATATATAACTATCGCTCACGAAAAGCTTTATCCTTGAGTTTCAGTACCGGGTTCATCAAGTAACGCATGATAGTTTTCTTGCCGTTTAGGATATCTACTTCTGCCACCATACCCGGTAAGATTGGAAGAACACCAGTATCGGATGATAAGCTATTTTCTTCTGTACGTACCCTGACCATATAAACATATTGTTTCTGATCATTGAGGATCGCATCGGCACTAATATTTTCAACAGTCCCTTCAAGCGCACCGTATCGTGAAAAATCATAAGCGGTAAGCTTTACGCGCGCCAGTTGACCTGGGTGAAGGAAGGCAATATCTTTTGGCTGTACTTCTGCCTCTACGAGCAGTGAATCATCAAGAGGTACAAGCTCTACAATAGGCATACCAGAATCAACAACACCACCAATAGTTGTTACCATAACTTGATTAATTACACCATCCGTTGGAGCGAGAACATCCGTACGATTAACACGATCTGATAATGCTGGCAGGCTATCCACAAGTTGATTACTCTTAGTTTCTGCTTCATTGAGTTCTGTGAGAGTTATGGCAAGGAAGTTTTGTTTTTTAGCTTCAATTTGAAGGTAGGCTTCTTCAACAGCTTTAATCGCTTTTTTGATTTTAAGCTCTGCGATACGGTAATTACCATCTGCCTCTGTTTTACGCAGCTCCGCGCGAATAATTTCCATTTCTGGTTCAATGCCGCGTTTA
>CAJQRG010000055.1 GCA_905612225.1 Emcibacteraceae bacterium
ATGTACTCACATTTTTAAAGCTGGTTCCTATCTTCCTTATGATACTACTCGGACTTCAGTATCTTACGCCTGACAATTTATTACCCCCCGAGCTTCCAAAATTCGATGATGCGGGTGCTGTAATACTTCTTATATTCTTTGCTTTCACGGGATTTGAATCAGTTCTTGCTTCTGCAGGGGAAACAAAAAATCCTCAAAAAACGATACCTCGTGCCCTCATATCAGTATTTATTATTGTGACAGTAATATACTTTTTACTTCAACTTGTATATGTGACCGTAGCTCCACCTATTAATGATAGCGCTCCGTTAATTGGACTAGGTTCAAGCCTGATTGGACCAATTGGGGGAACAATAATTGTTTTTACTGCTATCTTTTCTATACTTGGTAATGTTGCAGGGATTACTATTTTTGGTTCTCGGTCTTCTTTTGCAATGGCGCATTACGGTGCCTTACCAATGTGGTTTGGCAGGGTGCATGAAAAATATAGTACGCCATCTAATTCTCTACTTTTTCAAGCAGTATTTGTTTATATTTTAGCTATTTCAGGTACCTTTGTTTATTTAGCGATTGCGGGGACCCTTGCTAGATTAATAGCCTATTCTATTTGTATTCTTGCCCTTCCAAAGGTGATTAAGAATGCAGACCCTGAAACACGTAAAAACGCTACACAAATTCCTGGTGATAATACTTTTAGTTGGGTGATTGGTTTTATCATTCCTTTTATTGGATTATTAGTTTGTATATTCGCCATGCTTCAGTCTGAGCTGATAAATTGGCAATATTTACTAGGATTTGTTGCCGTAGGAACTTTACTTTACTATATTAATCAATACATTAAGAAAAAATAATGAGGGTCAAGTTGCCTAAGTTAAAACGAAGAATTGGCTTATTTGCTGCCAGCTTTATTGTTTTGAATGGTATTATTGGTGCTGGAATATTTGCCCTTCCGGGAGAGCTCTCTTCGCAAGCGGGGCTTTTAGGCCCTTGGCTTATTTTACTTTTTGGTGCGTTTATTGCCATGGTTGCTTGGTGTTTTGGCGCACTAGCCAGTTATTTTAAAACATCTGGTGGACCAGTTACTTATGCTTCTCAAGCTTTCGGTCCTATTGTTGGTTTCCAAGTGGGCTGGCTGCTCTATGTGGGTAGGGCGACTTCCCTGGCCGCTAATACTAATGTGTTATTTAATTATGCAGCCTATTTCTGGGAAGGAGTAAATAGTGAGTTTTCAAAGTTAGTCTTATTTATTGTGATTATTGGTGGGCTAACGGTCGTTAATGTCATGGGCATTAAGTCAGCAATGAAGGCTATTAATTTATTTTCTCTTTTAAAGGTACTACCCATATTAGTATTGATTTTGCTTGGTTTACCCTATGTTTCACCAACTGGCTTATTACCAACTGATTTTCCCGTTATTGATGATTTTGGAACGCTGATATTACTAATTCTGTATGCTTTTGTTGGCTTTGAATGTGTTTTATTCACAACCGAAGAAACAAAAAATCCAACGAAAACCTTGCCCAAAGCACTCATCACAACAGTGGTTGCTATTACTGTAGTTTATTTCTTAATTCAGCTTGTTTATATAAACATAGTAACTATTGATAATAACGATGCCCCGCTTATTGAACTTGGACGAGTTGTTTTTGGTGAAACTGGGGTCAGTATTATTATTATTACAGCACTATTTTCAATCATGGGGACGGCGACAAGCATTTTATTAACTGCCCCGCGCCTGACTTTTTCTCTGGCCAAAGATGGTTCACTTCCTCAATGGTTTTCAAGAGTTCATACAAAATATAATACACCTGCAAATTCAATTATATTTCTAGGAGTTTTTGGTCTACTTTTAGGAATAACTGGTACATTTGTTTATTTGGCAGTTGCAAGCGCACTCGCAAGAATATTAGCCTATATAATTTGTATTTTATCTTTACCTATCATTAGAAAAAAGGCTGACCAAGCAACGCGCAAAAAAGCTTTAAAATTACCAGGTGGTTTTTTAATTCCTTGCTTGGCACTTTTGGTTTGTATAGTAGCTGTTGTTTATTCCCCGCCTCAGTCATGGTTTTATTTATTTGGTTTCTTATCCCTTGGTGTCCTTCTTTATTTTATAAATAGTAGGCATAAAAGTGAGGCCTAATAATTAACATTTTATGTTACTTATTTTATAGGCAATGTCGGATAAGTTATGCCGAGCTGATCCATGTATGTGTTATATTTAATTGGATCATAATAAAGCTCTTTAAGCCTTGGTTTAAATTTAGCCATAATATCGAAATTTTTTTCTATTGCTGGTTTTTCAGTAGCACTAATAAAGGGTACATAGGTCGTATCAGCCAGCTGTATATCGTTAAAATATTTATGAGATTTTTTTAAAAGGTCAGGCCTCATAAATAAGTCAACCATAGTTTGAGCTACTACTTTAGCCCCGACAAGTGAACCCTTATGGGCCACTGGCGTTGCCATTGCAATTGTATTACGCCAATTATGACCACCTAAATTTCCAATATTTGCTGGGTAATTGAGCGTGATTGTTGGCACCATCCAAGAAATATCGCCAATATCATCAGATCCACCACTAACCGGAAATTCGGATGGTGCCCTTAATCCGGAAACTTCTGTTGGAAGGCCTTTTTGTTCTGTATTAGCCAATACCTGAACGGCCTTTGCAAAAACCTGATCTTTCTCGTCCCAGTCAGGCATACCAACATTTGTCATGTTTCTGTTAACCGCTTCAGCCATTGGTTTATTATAATGACGTGGCCAAGCACCCCCAACCACGCGGTGTGATACGGTAGTATTAGTCATAAGTGCTGCACCATCAGCTGTTTTATTAAGCTTATCATAATTTTCAAGGACTTTTGCAGCTGTCATTTCACGGATATAATACCAGACTGATGCTGTTTGTGGGACCACATTAGGTTGATCACCTCCATCCGAAATTATATAATGGGAGCGCTGAAGTGGATGGAGATGCTCACGCCGAGCGTTCCAGCCAGCATTCATTAGCTCAACGCCATCGAGAGCGCTTTTACCAAGCCATGGTGCCCCCGCACTGTGCGAGCTTTCACCCTTAAAGGTATATTCAACGGATATAAGGCCTGTTCCTCGAGCCTTACCCCATGAAACTGCAAGGGAGCTTCCAACATGAACAAAAATTACAGCATCAACATCATCAAAAAGTCCTTCCCGAGTGAAAAAGGCTTTGCCTGCTAGAAGCTCCTCAGCAATTCCTGGCCAGATCACGATAGTGCCGGGGATATTATCGCGCTCCATAACCTGTTGCATTGCGAGAGCAGCAGTTATTAATACTGCCATCCCTGAATTGTGACCTTCACCGTGACCAGGTGCACCCTCAATAAGTGGGTCTTTATAGGCTACTCCTGGTTTTTGTGATGCCTTCGGAATTCCGTCTACATCAGTTCCAAGGGCAATAACTGGCCCACCATCTCCCCAAGTGGCCCACCAACCTGAAGGCAGGCCGGCAACACCTTTGGTGACATTAAAATTATTTTTTTCAAGTATATTACTGATGTAATTTTGGGTTTCATATTCTTGAAACCCTAATTCTGAAAAACTAAATAAACTATCCACAATTTCTTGAACCATTTTTTTATTTTGTTCGACAGACTTTGTTACCTCTGCTTTTAAAGACACGATTTTTTGACTATCTTGTGCAGACACAGTAACGCTAAATGGTAAAAATATTATGGCAAGGATGATAAGAATTCGCATTTTTTTCTCCCTATATTTTTTATTTTAAAGTAACAAGTTTTTTTGGATCAATTCTAACTACCATGTAGTCGATGGCTTCTGTTATTTCACTGAAACCGTGGGCTATACCTGCTGGTATTATAACAATATCACCTTTTTTTAAGTATTGGCTTTGTTTTATATTAACAATTTTTCCAAAATCACTAGGTCCCGTAAGGTTCTTGACTGTAAAACCTTCTGGATCAAGCGGCCTAATATCAGTCATATGTTCGCTAATCACTAGGGTGCCTGCGCCCGCCATAATACGGTAAACTTCTGTTTGATTATGATGCAGTATTGCCGATACGCTGCCCTCTGATTTCATGACCGGCCTATGAAGAACTCCTATCCCAACATGTTGTTCATTATCAACAACATGTTTGACTGTGATATCAATGATTTTTTTTCGCTCAGCCTCCCGAGCTGTTTGTTCAAGTGTTTTTGATTTTATTACGGTAATTACATTGGTATCTTGAGCTGAGGCATTGAGCCAGATAGACCAAAAAGTGATTAAAGTTGTTATAAAAATACGCATAGC
>CAJQRG010000056.1 GCA_905612225.1 Emcibacteraceae bacterium
GTATTTTGTTTTAATTATTGTACTATTAAGAAAATATTCTTCTAATTACAGTATTTTTAATCTTGATCTTTTATATATTTTATTTTAAGTTTACTCCTTGGAAACAGCTATGTACTACAGTAGTGGCGGATTAAACTCTGTTTAACATACTTGCCCGCTACGGTTATCTATTAAATTATAAAATAAAGATCATCATCAACTCTCTAAGTTGAATACATGATTGATATAACTCGGCCTAGCACGCCTTGAACTCAACTTTTTGGCCAATATGAGACGGCATTTAAAATTATACGGAAGAAATCTAGATGACCCACAGAGTGCCATTAAATAATCGCGGGCTACCCATTTCACAGGGGCTATATAACCCTGAAAATGAGCATGATGCCTGTGGCATCGGATTTATTGCAAACATTAAAGGTAAGAAGAGCCACTCTATTGTAGATCAGGGCCTAAAAATTCTAAAAAATCTTGCTCATCGCGGCGCAGTTGGTGCTGACCCGCTTGCTGGTGACGGGGCCGGTATTTTGCTACAAATACCAGATGATTTTATGCAGTTTGAAACCCAAAAACTAAAGATCGTTCTGCCTGAGCAAGGTAAGTATGGTGTTTTAATGATATTCCTACCTCATGAGAAAAAGCTGCAAAAAAAAATTAAGCAGACGTTCGAAAATCTTGTAGCACAGGAAGGGCAAAAATTTCTTGGATGGCGAACCGTGCCCACCGATAATTCAAAATTTAGCAAAAATGTAAAATCAACCGAACCGTTTATTGCCCAAGGGTTCGTAGGTCAAGTAGATGATATCACCCGGAACGGAACCTTTGAGCTTAAACTATATATTATCCGCAAACAGCTCTCAAATATTGTAGCCAATATTAAGGAAGATACTAGTGCCTACTATGCATGTAGTTGTTCAAGTAGAACCATTCTTTATAAAGGCATGCTTCTCGCTGGTCAGGTCGGAGAATATTACATCGACCTAATAGATGTGAGGTTCAAGTCTGGTCTTGCACTAGTTCACCAACGGTTCTCCACTAACACCTTCCCAACCTGGAGCCTGGCTCAGCCATTTAGAATGGTATGTCACAATGGAGAAATTAATACTGTGCGAGGTAATGTTAACTGGATGGCTTCGCGGCGTTTTAATATGAAATCTAGCACTATTGGTCAAGATCTCGAAAAACTTTGGCCACTAATCCCAGAGGGCTTATCTGATACCGCTTGTTTTGATAATGCGCTAGAGCTTTTGGTTGCTGGTGGCTACAGCGTAATGCATGCAATGGCAATGTTAATCCCTGAAGCATGGTCTGGAAACCCTCTGATGGATGCAGAAAGAAAAGCTTTCTACGAATATCATGCTGCTTTGATGGAGCCGTGGGATGGTCCCGCAGCCGTTGCCTTTACAGACGGCATACAAATTGGAGCAACGCTGGATAGAAATGGCCTCCGACCTGCACGATATATTGTTACAGATGACGACATGGTAATCCTCGCATCAGAAGCTGGCGTACTTCCTATAAAGGAAGAGAAAATTATACAAAAATGGCGTCTTCAACCGGGTAAAATGTTACTAATAGATACAGCAGAAGGGCGAATTATTTCGGATGACGAAATTAAAAATAAGATGGCAAGAGCTTTTGACTACCAAAATATTCTTAACCGAACCCAAATTAAACTTGAGGAACTACCAGCAGAAATACCCCCTCAACCAACTAGCGGTATTGCCCTCATACAAAAACAGCAAGCTTTCGGTTATACGCAGGAAGATTTGAAGCTTTTATTCCCTCCAATGGTCACCGTTGGTCAAGAGGCCCTTGGTTCAATGGGAACGGATACACCAATTTCCGCTCTTTCTGATAAATCAAAACTCCTTTACACATATTTCAAACAAAATTTTGCTCAAGTAACGAACCCACCAATAGACCCTATCCGCGAGGAGGCTGTGATGTCTCTTGTCTCCTTTATTGGTCCAAGGCCTAACCTTCTAGACCTTGAAGTAAACGGAACCCACAAGCGCCTTGAAGTGAGCCAGCCTATTCTGCAAAATCAAGATCTAGAAAAAATAAGGACCATTGGTGACATCCCAGATAATGACTTCAGAACAATTACTATTGATTGTACTTATGATGTCGTAAAAGGTGCAAAAGGTATGAAGAGTGCCATTGAAAGTATTTGCCTTTTAGCGGAAGTGGCTGTAGTTGAGGGTGATAATATTATTATTTTATCTGACCGGAATTTGTCAGCAAAAAAAATAGCCGTACCATCTCTACTTGCAACATCTGCGGTACACCATCACTTGATCCGTCAAGGCCTTCGAACCTCTGTAGGACTTGTTATTGAAACTGGAGAGGCCCGCGAAGTACATCATTTTTGTGCACTTTCTGGATATGGTGCAGAAGCTATAAACCCTTATCTTGCTTTTGAAACCATTGAAGGTATCTTGCCCCAACTTCCAGAAGAGATGAACCTTCATACGGCGAAAGCGCGCTATGTCAAGGCCGTTAATAAAGGTATTCTAAAAGTGATGTCTAAAATGGGTATATCTACGTATCAGTCTTATTGTGGTGCTCAGGTTTTTGATGCCGTGGGCTTAAACAGCGATTTCATTAAAAACTACTTTACAAATACAAAATCCGCTATTGAAGGCGTTGGTATCATAGAAATTTCAAAAGAAACCGTAATTAGGCACTCGCATGCTTTCGGTGATAATATGATATATAAGAAATCTCTGGATGTGGGTGGAGACTACGCGGTGCGCATGCGTGGTGAAGCACATCAATGGAATTATGATAGTATCAGTACACTTCAGCATGCGGTTCGGAGTGGCTCAGCTGAAACTTATGAAAAATATGCCCAAATTATCAATGAACAGGCTAAAAAATTGATGACCCCTCGGGGGCTCTTTAAGATTAAACCAATGGGAAAGGCGATCCCAATTAATCAAGTTGAAAGCGCAGCTGATATAGTTAAGCGCTTTGCTACCGGTGCCATGTCATTTGGATCCATCAGTCGCGAAGCTCACACAACGCTCGCGATTGCAATGAACCAAATTGGAGGTAAATCAAATACTGGCGAAGGTGGTGAGGAACCGAACCGTTTTACCCCTGATAGAAACGGAGACTCGCGCCGTAGCGCCATCAAGCAAGTTGCCTCAGGTCGCTTTGGGGTGACTACAGAATATCTTGTAAATGCTGATGACATTCAGATCAAAATGGCGCAAGGTGCAAAGCCCGGAGAAGGGGGGCAACTTCCCGGTCATAAAGTGGATCCCGTGATCGCTAAGGTACGACACTCCACACCTGGAGTTGGTCTCATTTCACCCCCGCCCCATCATGATATTTATTCCATTGAAGATTTAGCCCAACTTATTTACGATCTGAAAAACGTGAACCCAATTGCCCGAGTAAGTGTTAAATTAGTCTCCGAGATAGGTGTTGGCACAGTTGCCGCTGGAGTAACGAAGGCAAAAGCAGACCATATAACGATTTCTGGGTTTGATGGTGGAACAGGAGCAAGCCCTCTAACGTCGTTAAAGCATGCAGGATCCCCTTGGGAAATTGGCCTTGCAGAAACGCAGCAAACTCTTGTAATTAATCGACTTCGGGACCGGGTTGTAGTTCAGGTAGATGGAGGCCTTAAAACTGGGCGTGATGTTGTAATTGGTGCACTTCTCGGCGCGGATGAGTTTGGCTTTGCCACTGCACCACTTATTGCATCAGGCTGTATTATGATGCGAAAATGTCACTTGAATACCTGCCCTGTGGGCGTGGCTACACAAGATCCAGTACTGAGACGTAAATTTACCGGAAAACCGGAACATGTCATCAATTACTTCTTCTTTGTTGCCGAGGAAGTTCGAAAAATAATGGCCGAAATGGGAGTTAAGTCTTTCAATGAAATTATTGGCCGCTCAGACCTTCTTGATAAAAATGAAGCAATTTCCCACTGGAAAAGTGACGGGTTAGATTTTACAAAAATTTTACATAAGGTAGCTCCGGCAAAGGGAGACAGCATATATAATACCAAAAGACAAAAACACGACATTATTAATATACTCGACAGGACGTTAATTGCTAAAGCTACTGATGCACTTGAAAATAAAATCCCCGTTCATATTACGGCAGATATTCATAACTTTGATCGCTCCACGGGAGCTATGCTTGCAGGTGAGCTAGTAAAACGTCACGGACACAAAGGTCTAATAGACGACACAATTCATATCAAATTAAAAGGAATTGCAGGACAGAGTTTTGGTGCCTTTGCCGCCGCAGGCATAACCTTCGAACTCGAAGGGGAAACAAATGATTATGTAGGTAAAGGTCTTAGTGGGGGTAAACTTATTGTCTATCCGCCAAAGAACAATAGAATTGAGTCGGGAAAAAATATTATCGTTGGTAACACCGTTCTGTTTGGCGCTATCAGCGGCGAATGTTATTTTTGTGGTGTAGCAGGAGAACGATTTGCAGTTCGAAATAGTGGAGCTATCGCTGTAATAGAAGGAGTTGGTGATCACGGCTGCGAGTATATGACAGGAGGATGTGTAGTTGTTATAGGCCAAACTGGGCGCAACTTTGCTGCTGGCATGAGCGGCGGCATAGCATATGTACTTGATGAAGAAGGAGAGTTTGAAAACCGCTGTAATCTTTCAATGGTTAATCTTGAACCACTGCCTGAAGAAGACGCGATGGCAAAACTGGTTCATGCTTCTGGTGAGCTTGAAGGGCATGGGCGAGTTGATGTGTTGCGCGGAAATATGTCAGGCTATGACAAGGAGCGACTTATTCACCTACTCGAAAACCATGTAAAATATACAAATAGTGAACGTGCACAAAACATCCTTAGGAATATCAACAACTATCTTCCAAAATTCGTAAAAGTAATGCCCGTTGAATATAAAAGGGCTCTCGAAGAAATGGCAGCAGCCACAACATCGCTATCAGCCTATAACGGACAAAGGGAATAATAATGGGAAAACCAACCGGATTTTTAGAACTCCCACGGCAAGACCGGACCTATGCTCCAGCCGGTGACCGTGTGCGCCACCACAATGAATTTATTAACCCACTTTCTGACGGAGCCGTCGCAAAACAAGGGGGCCGCTGCATGGATTGTGGAATTCCATTTTGTCATACCGGCTGCCCAGTTAATAATATGATCCCTGACTGGAACGATCTTGTTTGGCACCGGGAATGGCAGGAAGCATGCGACAATCTTCATTCCACTAATAATTTTCCTGAATTTACCGGTCGCGTCTGCCCTGCACCTTGCGAAGCAGCTTGTACGCTCAATATCGATGACCAGCCAGTGACCATAAAAACCATTGAATGTGCAATCGTTGATAAGGGATGGGAAAACCATTGGATCCAACCATTAGTGGCTAAGGTTAAAACAGATAAAAAAATCGCAATAATTGGATCTGGTCCCGCCGGTATGGCTTGCGCACAGCAACTGGCAAGAGCAGGACACAAAGTTTCACTGTATGAAAAAAACCGTCGAGCAGGTGGCCTTCTAAGATACGGCATTCCTGACTTTAAACTTGATAAGTCACTAATCGACCGACGAATTCGTCAAATGGAGAGAGAGGGGGTCACCTTCTGGACAAGTATGGAAGTGGGTAAAGATATTCAAGCTCATAAAATTGCTGAACATTATGATGCGGTCGTGCTAGCAGCCGGCGCAGAACAACCCCGCGATCTCAATATAGTTGGACGCGATCTCAAGGGTATTCATTTTGCTATGGACTTCCTAACTCAGCAGAATCGTAGAAATTCGGGAGAACCCCTGCCAAATATCAAGGATATTGTAACAACTGGTAAAAAAGTTGTGGTGATTGGCGGCGGCGATACCGGATCAGACTGCATCGGTACATCATTTCGCCAACGTGCCGTTTCAGTGACACAGCTTGAAATTTTACCCTCACCGCCCACACATGAAAATAAAGGGACTACCTGGCCAAATTGGCCAAATATTTTTCGTACATCTACATCTCAGGAAGAAGGTG
>CAJQRG010000057.1 GCA_905612225.1 Emcibacteraceae bacterium
CATTTTCATGTTCTCCCTAGCAGGGGTTCCGCCGCTGGCCGGCTTCTTTGCAAAATGGTACGTGATTATACCGATCGTTAACGCAGGTTACTTTAGTCTTGCAGTAATAGCAGTTTTAGCTAGTGTAATTGGTGCTTATTACTATATTCGCATTGTTAAAGTTATGTATTTTGACGAGCCAGCAGAAGAATTTATATCACAAAAATCTAAACCGATGAAAATTATAGCAACACTTTCAGCCATTCTTGTTCTAGCCTTTATCATACCTCAAATATCCGGTCCAGTTATTAAAAGTGCAACTTCAGCTGCATCGACACTAAGACAGAATTAGGGTTTATGAATATTGATATTCAAAATGAATTACCTAAAGGCTTTGATCTTCAGCTTTTTTTGTCTATTGACAGTACCAACATGGAGGCGGCTCGTAAAATAGAGTTGGGCGCTAAAGGTGGCCTTTGGATTAAGGCCGAAGAACAATCTAATGGTCGTGGCAGGGGTGACCGAATGTGGATTTCAAAACCTGGCAATCTTTACGCATCATTAATTTATGAAATTGGTGAGAATATTCGTGATGCAGGTCATCTGTCTTTCATAACTGCGCTTGCTGTTAGGGATACAATTATTGAATGCATACCCAATAAAAATATTAAATGTAAATGGCCAAATGATATACTTGTGTCAGGAAAAAAAATTTCTGGAATTCTTTTGGAAAGCGGCCCGAATAAAACTGAAGGAATAAACTATATTATTATAGGGGTCGGAATTAATATAGACCATCACCCTAAATTAACATCTTATGAAGCAACGCATATCAATGAACAAACAAAACAAAAATGCTCCCATTCTGAGGTTTTTACTATGCTCGCCGAAAGAATGAATTATTGGCTTTTGTTTTGGAAAGAAAAGGGTTTTGACCCTATTCGAGAGAGTTGGCTTGGAAGTGCCATAGGTATTGGAGAAGAAATTATTGTTAAAACCATGAGCAATCAATTAATAGGTCGGTTTGTTGGCCTTGAAAGGGATGGGGCATTAATGTTAGAAGTAGACGGTAAGATAAAAACTATCCACTCAGGAGATGTTTTTTTAGAAACTAAAGAACGAGAATTATAAAATGTTACTTGCTATCGATGCCGGAAATACAAATATTGTTTTTGCCCTGCATAATGGAAAAGAAATAATACATAAATGGCGCATATCAAGTGCTGATAGCCGTACGGCTGACGAATATATGGTTTGGCTATCACAACTTTTAAATTTTCAAAAACTTGATGTATCTATAATTAGTGGCGCCATTATTGCTACAGTTGTTCCGCAAACACTTTTCCCACTTCAATTACTGTGCAGGCGCTATTTTAAATGTGATGCCCTCGTGGTAGGTTCGCCATCTGTTAACCTTGATGTGAAAGTTAACCTGCCTAACCCAGAAGAGGTTGGTGCAGATCGTTTAGTAAACGCTTTAGCGGCTCATGAAAAATACGGTGGGCCAATGATAATAATTGATTTTGGCACAGCGACTACATTTGATGTGATTGACAGCGATGGTAATTATCATGGTGGTGTTATTGCGCCAGGAGTAAACTTATCCCTAGAAGCCTTAAGTAAAGCTACCGCAACGTTGCCGCGTGTAGCTGTTGAGAAGCCTAATAAAGTCATAGGAAACAATACAATAACAGCTATCCAATCAGGTATATTTTATGGTTACCTCTCGATGATTGAAGGTATGGTTGAAAGAATTTCTCATGAATTTGGTGGTTCAATGAAGGTGCTAGCAACTGGTGGCTTAGCACCACTCTTTAATGAAGCCTCTAATATAATCCAATATGTAGATCAAGAATTGACCACATATGGTCTTTTTAAAATCTATACAGCCAACATTGAAAACATTGATGTCTAAAGGTTTTGAACAGTTGTTATTCCTTCCTCTTGGGGGGTCAGGTGAAATAGGGATGAACCTTAACCTGTATTCATATAACAATCAGTGGGTGATGGTTGATTGTGGAATTTCCTTTGCTGATGAATACCTTCCTGGTATTGACCTAATTATGGCTGATCCCATATTTGTTGATAACATAAAAGATAACCTTAAAGGGCTGGTGCTTACGCACGCCCACGAAGACCATATTGGAGCTGTGGTTCATCTTTGGCCTAAGTTCAATTGCCCCATATATGCTACTCCCTTTTGTGCTCTTATTTTAAAATCAAAACTTAAAGAGGCGGGCCTTCTTGATCTGGCAACCATCCATGAAGTTCCGCTTAAAGGCGTTATCAACCTTGGTGATTTTGAAATTGAATATGTCACGCTTACTCATTCAATCCCAGAACCTAATGCACTTAGGATTACAACTCCCTTAGGGACTGTTTTTCATACGGGTGACTGGAAAATCGATCCTGCTCCACTCATTGGTGCCGCAACAGATGAGAACCGATTAAAAGAAATTGGGGATGCAGGTGTGCTGGCGATCGTTTGTGATAGTACAAACGTTTTTAATAAAAAATCATCTGGATCGGAAATGGCAGTTCGGGAAAGTCTTGAGGAGTTACTTAAGGCCAAAGAGGGGGCTATATTCTGTACAACCTTTTCATCAAATGTGGCGCGCCTAGACACACTTTCTCATGTTGCAAAGAGTATAAATCGGCATTTATGTTTAGTTGGACGTTCTATTAAACGCAATATTGCGGCGGCTAGAGAGTGCGGGTATTTAAAGGACTTTTCATCTATACTTAGTGAGCAGGACGCTACACACATACCCAGACATAAAATTCTCTATGTTTGTACTGGATGCCAGGGAGAATCTCGTGCCGCCCTTATGCGTATTATCAACGATAATAATAAATATGTGCATATTGCAGGCCGCGATACTGTAGTTTTTTCATCAAAAATAATTCCTGGAAATGAGCTTTCTATTGCTCGGATGCATAATGCTCTTATTGAAAAATCAGTTGAGATTATCACAGAAAAAAATGCCTTTGTACATGTTTCAGGTCATCCTGGACAGGATGAATTAAAGCAAATGTATGAATGGATAAGACCGGAAGTTGTTGTGCCCACACATGGTGAGCGTGCACACCTTATAAAACAGGCAGAGTTTGCCCGCTCGCTTGGCTTTGAAAAAACTGTGGTTCCGCATAATGGTTCGGTTATAAAGCTAGCTCCAGGGAAAGTAGAAATTATAAATGAAGTGAAAACTGGAAGGCTTGTTCTTGACGGTTCCATTTTAATCCGTGATGATGATATGGCTATAGTTGAACGACGTCGCATTCAATCTAACGGTTCGTTAGTCGTTTATGTTATCATGGATGATGAGGGAATATTGCTGACGCCGCTAAATATAATTACTACAGGTCTTCCTGAAAAAAAACCGAAAGAGCTTGTGAACTTTATTCACGATAAAATTCATGCGGCACTTGAACTTGCAGTAACCAAAGGTGTAAAAGACGATGATGACTTGAAAGAATTGATCAGGAGGTCAGCGCGTAAAGCATCTAAGTACTATACAGGCAAGGAAACAGGCCCAGTAACGACTATTACTCTCATAAGAATGGGTAAAAGATGATAGAAAGACTTAACCATGTAGCTATTGTCGTTCCAGATCTTGAAGATGCTATTAGAATTTATAGGGATGTTCTAGGCGCAACTGTCTCTAAAACTATTGATTTGCCTGATCACGGGGTCACAGTCGCATTTGTTGATGTGGGTGATACAAAGATAGAACTTCTTTATCCGCTTGGTGAAAAGTCTCCTATAATGTCTTATTTAAATAAAAACTCATCAGGTGGTGTTCATCATTTGTGTTTTGAGGTCGATGATATAAAAGTAACACGTGATCATTTAATAAAAAAGGGAATGAGAATTCTTGGTGATGGTGAGCCAAGTTTGGGTGCCCACGGAAAGCAAGTAATTTTCTTACACCCAAAAGACTTTTGCGGAACACTTATTGAAATTGAGCAAACTTAAAGGTTTTAGATTATGAGTTATATTGGATACAGCATCACGTTTTTTATTTCTTGGTGGCTATTTTTGTTCATGGTATTACCTTTGGGCGTAACAACCCACAGTGAAATTGATGAAGACGTAAAAGATGGTATTGAAGTTGGTTCCCCAGTTCAGGCAAATATTAAAAAGAAAATGTTAATTACTACAAGTGTAACAATATGCTTTATGATTATTGTAATGATTATAGACTACTTTGATCTCATATCGATTAAATAACTGAACTTAAAACTTTTAAGGCTATGAAGGTAAACTATTTTTTGTTACGTGCTTAAATTAATAAAAAGGCACTTGATAATTAAAAGGTAATTGAAGTTAATGTTACCTTTGCTATAAAGCTTTTATATTACTTCTAATTTTATAATTTTAAGGGTTAACATGCGTCTTTCAAAATACTTCATTCCGACCATCAAAGAAAACCCCTCCGAGGCACACATCATCTCACACACCTTGATGCTTCGTTCTGGGATGATACGTCAATCTAGTGCAGGGATTTATGTCTGGCTACCGACGGGATTTCTAGTCATGAATAAAATTGCCGACATTGTTCGTGAAGAACAAAATAGGGCAGGGGCTATCGAAATATTAATGCCGACAATTCAACCTGCAGAGCTTTGGCAAAAGAGTGGAAGGTATGAGGCTTATGGAAAAGAAATGCTTAGGATTACTGACCGAAGTAATAGAGAAATGCTTTACGGTCCAACAAACGAGGAAATGATTACGGATCTTTTCAAGAATACCGTGAAAAGCTATAAACAACTTCCCCTCAACCTATATCATATTCAGTGGAAGTTCCGTGATGAAGTTCGTCCGCGGTTTGGAATTATGCGTGGTCGTGAATTCCTTATGAAGGACAATTATTCATTTGATCTTGATTTTGAAGGTGCAAAGGAAAGTTACAATAAAATGTATGTTGCTTACCTTCGCACATTTGCAAGACTTGGTCTTACTGCCATACCTGTGCGTGCCGATGCCGGCGCTATAGGGGGGGATTTAAGTCATGAATTTCAAATCCTTGCAGAGACAGGGGAAAGCACACTTTACTACGATAAAGGTATTGAAAACTTTGATCTTGCTGATCTTAAAGGTGATATTGATGATGCTACTGTTGCAAAATTACGAAGCTATTATGCTATGGAAGAAGAAAAACATGATGCTGATAATTGCCCCGTTGCCCCTGAAAACTTAAAAAGCGCTAAGGGTATTGAAGTGGGGCATATATTTTATTTTGGTAAAAAATATTCTGAAAGTATGGGTGCAAAAATTACGGGGCCTGATGGTAACGAAGTTAATGTTGAAATGGGATCTTATGGTATTGGCGTCTCCCGTCTGGTTGGAGCCCTTATTGAAGCTAATCATGACGAAAACGGTATCGTTTGGCCGGAGGAAGTTGCACCATATAAAGTAGGGATTATTAATTTACGGTTTAAGGATGAAAATTGCAGTGCAGCATGCGATACTCTCTATAGGAAGTTATTGGATCGCGGTGTCGAAGTTCTTTATGATGACCGCGATGCTGGCGCTGGCACTAAATTTGCCGATATGGACCTTATTGGCCTACCGTGGCAAATTATAATTGGTCCCAAAGGACTTGATAGGGGGGCGTATGAACTTAAAAATAGACGTACTGGCGAGCGGACGGAGCACTCAGAAGAAGAAATACTCGAAAAATTAGGATAAGATTTGTTTAGGCAATATGAATGGAAAATAGCACTTAAATATTTAAGTGTGAGAGGGCATGATGGTTTTGTTACTGTAATCGCGCTTTTTTCACTTTTTGGAATATTTATTGGTGTAACTGCTTTAATCGTTACAATGTCAGTGATGGGGGGATTTAGAGAGGAGCTCCTTAGTAAAGTTATTGGCTTTAATGGACATATGCTTTATCAGCCTTTTGGCGGGAAAATGGAAAATTATGATACCGCTGTTTCTAATCTTTCCACTGTTGAAAATGTGGTGCAGGTTAACCCCATCCTAGAAGGCCAAGCCATGGCCATGATGGGAGAATATGGGACATTTGCCCTTGTTAGAGGTATTAGAGCTAACGATATCCGTTCGCAGGATCTAATAGCCTCTAATATTATATTAGGAGATCTTGATCAGTTTGGTGAGGGCAATAGTGATATTGTCATTGGTCAAAGATTAGCCGAAAAATATAACTTGGAAATAGGAAGTAATGTAACCTTAATGTCACCAAAAGGGCGTGTAACCGCTTTTGGTACCGTGCCTCGTATTCAGCAGTTCGATATTATAGCTATTTTTGAGGTTGGTGAATATAATTACGACTCTAACTATTTCTTTATTCCTCTTGACCAGGCTCAAGTCTATTTTCAGTATGGAAAGCAGGTTGGTGGTCTTGAAGTTACCCTAGAGCACGCAGATCTGGTTAGTCAGACATACGCGCCACTTTCGCAGCGAATTGCTGATTTAGGTCTGGCGGGACGGCTCCTTGATTGGCAGCAGTTAAATCGTTCATTCTTCAACGCGCTTCAGATAGAACGAAATGCTATGTTTATTATATTATCACTTATTATTTTGGTTGCAGTGTTTAATGTTATATCAACTATGATTATGTTGGTTAAAAGTAAGACTAGGGATATTGCTGTTCTTAGAACTATGGGTGCTTCGCGATCCTCTATAACGCGGATATTCTTTATTATTGGGTCTAGTATAGGTTTTTTTGGAACTTTTTTGGGCGTCGTAGGTGGGATATATATTGCTAATCACCTGAAGTGGGTTGCCAACTTCATTGAAAATATCACAGGGGCCACAGTTTGGGATGCTGAAACGAGATTTATATCTGAGATACCCTCAAAAGTAGATAATTCTGAAGTAATAGCGGTAACTGTTGTAGCATTAGTATTATCGTTGATTGCTACAATATTCCCGGCGCTAAGGGCTGCTAATACCGACCCTGTGAAGGCTCTGCAATATGAGTAACATTATCGAGTTAAGTGATGTTTATAAAAGTTTTGAACAAGGCGTTTATCATCTGGAAATTTTAAAAGGAATAAATTTAAAGATTGGTAGTGCTGAGGTAGTTGCGCTTATAGGCCCATCTGGCGCTGGTAAGTCAACCCTACTTCATATTATGGGGCTTCTTGATAGTTCTGACAGCGGAGATGTTATTATATCTGGTGCTTCTGCTAGTGGTCTCAGTGATATAAAAAGAACAAAAATTAGGCGCAGTAAGATTGGTTTTGTTTATCAATTTCACAACCTTTTACCAGAATTTAATGCGCTTGATAATGTTGTTATGCCTCAGCTTATCGCTGGGATTTCTCTAGAAAAAGCCGAGAGGCGTGCTAAAGTACTTCTTAATAAAATGATGCTTGGAAGTCGTATTAATCATCGCCCATCTGAACTTTCAGGTGGCGAGAAACAACGAGTTGCAATTGCAAGAGCGCTGGCTAATCGGCCGCGTTTGGTTCTAGCTGATGAACCGACGGGTAATCTTGATGAAAAAACTGGAAACGGGGTAATGGATATGTTGTTGGAACTATCTAACGATGAAGGAATATCTGCTCTCGTGGCAACACATAATATTAAGCTGGCAGCCCGAATGGATAGAACCATAACATTGAAAGATGGTGTTTTAACTAAGTCAGTCTAACTTAATTATTTTATATAAATAGTTTATTGGGAGTTATAATTATGTTGGATATTGGAGCGTTGAACTATCTAGCAATTTTATTAGCGGGTGGAGCTAAGTTTTTTGTTGGAGGCCTTTTGTTTTCAAAAATTATTTTTGATACACTTTGGCTTCAGGAATTAGGTATTTCGAATAAATCGTATGGTAGTTTTAGAAATAAGCTACTGGCTAGATTCGGCCTTTGTCTTCTAGTTTCTTTTTCATTTTCAGTGCTTTTGCAGATGTTAGCCCTTGACCTTAGGTCAAGTATTGCTGTTGCTGTTATTGTTGCTATTGGTATTACATCAGCACAACTTGGCCTATCTTTCTCACATGATGGTAGGAACATTAAATTATTTTTGATTTACGCCATACAAAGTGTTGCTGAATTTGTTATTGTAGTATTAATATTATGTTTGATGTAGTGAAACAGAAATATAGTTAATGCCAAACGATAATAAATTTATCCACCTTCGATTGCATTCGGCCTATTCTTTGGCTGAGGGTGCGGTTCAAATAAAGGATTTAGCCAAGCACTGTATTGGCAATAATATGCCTGCGGTGGCTATTACAGATACGAATAACATGTTTGGTGCGATGGACGCATCTATTAATCTTCCGCTGAATGGTATTCAACCTATAATCGGCGTATCTCTTGCAATTCGTCATCAAAGTGTTGAAAATAATTTAAACAAAAAAGTTCCTGAGCCCGGTTTTATTATATTGCTTGCTCAATCACAGCTGGGATATGAAAATCTTATGGTCTTAGTTAGTAAAGCCCATTTAGGTTCAGATAGATCCGAAGTTCCGCAAATTGCTCTTGAGGACCTAGAGGGCTATAATCAGGGTATTATTTGTCTGACTGGTGGCGTAAATGGTCCGGTTGGCAAGCACCTTCAGGATGGAGAGTTTAAGAAAGCTGAGAAATGCTTGAAATATTTTAAGAGCCTTTTTGATAATAGGCTTTATATGGAACTAGCTCGCCACAGCCTGACATTGGAAGATAAACTTGAAACATTTTTTTTAGAGTTAGCTTATAAGAATGATATCCCGCTCGTGGCTACTAATCAGGTCTTTTTTGCAAAGCGTAAGATGTATGAAGCTCATGACGCTTTACTTTGCATTGCGGATGGTAATTATATTGATCAGTCAGATCGTAGGAAAGAAACGCCCGAACATTATTTTAAGTCAGCTGCCGAAATGGTCGAGCTTTTTAAAGATATTCCTGAAGCAATTGATAATACAATAACGATTGCTAAGCGTTGTGCTTTTAAGGTCCCAACAATTGAACCTATTTTGCCTAATTTTACTATAAATGAAAATATGGATGAGGCTGAAAGCTTAAAGAAACTTGCAAAAGAAGGACTTGATTATAGATTGTTGCGCAATGTATTTGACGGTGAGAATGATGATAAATTAAGTCTACCTTATTTCGAGAGACTTGAATATGAACTTGGCATTATTAATAAAATGGGTTTCCCTGGTTATTTTCTTATTGTTGCTGACTTTATTCAGTGGTCAAAAGACCAGGATATTCCAGTGGGGCCTGGGCGGGGATCAGGTGCTGGTTCTGTTGTAGCTTGGGCTTTAAAAATTACTGACCTTGATCCTTTAAAGTTCGGGCTCTTGTTTGAGCGCTTTCTTAATCCTGAACGGGTATCTATGCCTGATTTTGATATCGACTTTTGCCAGGATAAACGCGAGCTGGTTATTAAGTATGTTCAGGATAAATATGGTCACGACCAGGTTGCCCAAATTATCACTTTTGGTAAACTCCAAGCTCGTGCTGTAGTTCGCGATGTAGGGCGTGTTATGCAAATGCCTTATCTGCAGGTAGACAGATTATCAAAGTTAATCCCAAGTAATCCGGCTAATCCAATGACCCTCAGCGAGGCTATAGAAAGCGAGAAAAAAATACGTGAAGAGATACGTAATGATCCAAAGACTTCCCGGTTAATTGAAATAGCGCTGCAGCTTGAGGGGCTTTTCCGCCACGCATCTACCCATGCGGCAGGGGTTGTTATAGGTGACAGACCGCTTGATCAATTGGTGCCCCTTTATCGGGATCCTCGCTCTGATATGCCTGTTACTCAATATAATATGAAATATGTTGAGCAAGCGGGACTAGTTAAGTTTGACTTTCTTGGTCTGAAAACGCTGACTGTCCTTAAAAAGGCAGTTGAATATATTGCTAAGCGTAACGTTGAAATCGATATTGCCAATGTTCCCCTGGATGATAAAGCGTCATTTGACCTGATGTGCAGTGGAAATACGGTTGGTGTGTTTCAACTTGAAAGTTCGGGAATGCAAAACGTTCTTATGAACCTTAAGCCTGACATGTTTGAAGATATTATTGCTGTAGTTGCTCTTTATCGTCCCGGCCCAATGGATAATATACCGCGTTATATTTCTTGTAAACATGGAGAAGAGGAACCGGATTATCTTCATCCATTGATTGAGGAAATTCTTAAAGAAACCTATGGGGTGATTATTTATCAGGAACAAGTGATGCAGATTGCTCAGGTGCTTGCTGATTACACTCTTGGTGATGCTGACCTTCTTAGGCGAGCTATGGGTAAAAAAATCCCTGCAGAAATGGATAAACAGCGGGCACGCTTCCAGGATGGGGCTAGCGCAAAAGGAGTTGATATAAAGCAAGCGGTTGGAATTTTTGATCAAGTGGCAAAATTTGCTGGTTACGGTTTCAATAAAAGTCATGCCGCTGCCTATGCATTAATTTCTTATCACACAGCATTTCTCAAAGCTAACTATACCGTTGAGTTTATGGCGGCTATAATGACACTTGATCTAACCAATACGGATAAGCTTCATATTTTTAAACAGGAATTAGTTAACTTAAACGTTTTAGTTCTTCCTCCTGATATCAATAAATCTCAGGTCGAGTTTTCAGCGGAAGTCATTGAAGGTGAAAAGGATGAAGATGCTATTGGTGGAATTCTTAGCGATGGGTGCATGCGCGGAGTCAGATACGGTCTTGCGGGCCTAAAAAATGTTGGTATTTCAGCCATGGAAGGTTTAATCGAAGAGCGGGATAAGAATGGTCCATTTAAGGATCTTCAGGATTTTTGTGGGAGGGTTGATACCCAGCAAATTAATAAACGAGCCCTTGAAAACCTTATCAAGGCAGGTGCATTTGATAGTATCAACCCTAATCGTGCTCAGATTTATAGTATAGTTGAAATGATGCTTAGAGAAATGAGTTTAGCTACGCAAGAGCGAAATTCCAATCAGGTGAATTTATTTAGTGATCAGGTTGAGAAACAATCAATTGTTCTTCCTGAATTAAAAGATTGGGACCTCCTTGAAAAACTTAAAGGTGAACAGGAAGCCGTTGGGTTTTATCTTTCCGCACACCCTCTAGATGCCTATACTAGCGTTTTAGCTCGTCAAAAAGTAGTCCCGAGTACTGAACTTGGAGACCGTGCAGCTGGCAAAGGCGGGTTTATAAAAATTGCAGGAACTATACAGGGTATCCGGCGTATGAAATCAAAGAGGGGGAACCCTTACGCCTTTTTAAGTCTTTCCGATAGTTGGGGTGCCTATGAAGTAACTTTATTTAAAGAAATTATTGAAGCCCAGGATGCTGCCCTTGTTAATGGAAATTCAGTAATCATAAGCGCCGAAGTAAAGCGCGGCGATGATGGGTCGTTGCGTATAACTGGCCAAGGCCTAGAAACCATAAGTAACGTGGCTATGCGAACAGGCACTGGACTAGATGTTTACCTTAAGGATGCTAGTAATATTGATGCTATCAAAGATATTCTTAAAAACTATAAAAATGGCCGTGGTCTAGTAACTTTTAAAATTAATATTGTTCATGCTGATTTTCCAGAATGTGATGTTGATGTAGAGTTAGCAGAGCGTTACAATATTTCTCCAGCGATCAGAAATGCCATTGCCTCGTTAACTGGCGTTTTAGAGGCTAAGGAAATTTGATGACTAATAATTTAGGGCTTATTGATTCCGCTTCAGTCCTTATAGTCCGGGATAATGATCGGACTGATACACTTGAAACACTTATGGTAAAGCGTCATCCTGATATCGATTTCGCGGGAGGTGCGTATGTTTTTCCTGGAGGTAAAGCTGATGTTTCTGATATTGAACTTTCGCAGAATGTACCGTCATTTCCAATTGGTTATTCTGAATTGACGTACACAGCCTATCGTGAAGTTTTAGAAGAATCGGGATTACTTCTTGGTCGCGGTAATAATATTTCCTTTTTTAGAAATGCTTTGGTAAAAGGTGAAATTTCATTTGCAGAATTTTTAATTAAAGCTGATGTTACTTTAAATGTTAAGGATTTAGTTCCTTTTGCACGTTGGATAACACCAAGGACTTATACGAAGCGGTTTGACACACGGTTTTATCTCGCCCGGGCGCCCAAGGGTCAATATGCGCTCCCTGATAGGCATGAAGTTACTGAAGCAATTTGGGTTGAACCTACTGATTTTATTGATAAAAATATTAATAAAATGATGTTTCCTACATTGATGAACTTAAAACTATTAGCGGAGTCGGCTAATGTCGATGAGGCAATGAACCGTGCGCAATTACGTAAAATTATTACTATTGAGCCAAAAATAAAGAACGGAATTCGGACAATTGATCCTAGAGCTGGATACGGTGAGGTGAACCAGGAAATAATACATCAGGGTTTTAAATTGTAAGGTAATTATTTTTTTAATTTTTTGTTAAGAAAATCCTTGATATCCATCGCCTGTACGTGTATCAACCGCTTACTTTCACATGCAGGTATTTGTTTATTCTCTAAATATTAGGATCGACACACCGGTGCTCTTAGGAGCTCAGAACCTGCAGAGGATTAACCGGATAAGGATATTTATTATGGCTATGCCTACATTTACTATGCGCGACCTTTTAGAAGCTGGCGTTCACTTTGGACATCAAAAACACCGTTGGAACCCTCGTATGGAGGATTACATCTTTGGTGTTAAAAATAAAGTTCACATTATTAACCTTTCTATCACTGTTCCTCTTCTTCACCGCGCATTAGAACAAGTTCGGGACGTAACTGCTGCTGGTGGACGTGTACTTTTTGTTGGTACCAAGCGTCAAGCCTCTGGACCAATTGCTGAGGCAGCAAAACGCTGCGGCCAGTATTATGTAAACCACCGCTGGTTGGGTGGCATGCTCACTAATTGGGAAACAATCTCAAAATCTATTAAACGACTTAATATTCTTGATGAAAAACTTGCTAGCGATGTTTCGGGTCTTACAAAAAAAGAGACCTTACAAATGACACGTGAGAGGGATAAGCTAGAGCGATCTTTAGGTGGAATTAAAGAAATGGGCGGTATTCCAAGCGCTATCTTTGTTGTGGATACAAATAAAGAAGAGCTCGCTATCGCCGAAGGTAAGAAACTTGGTATTCCAGTGATTGCTGTACTAGATACAAATTGTGACCCAGAAAATATTGATTTTCCTATCCCAGGCAATGACGATGCTACCCGTGCAATTGATCTATACTGTAACTTAGTAGCTGATGCAGTACTTGATGGAATTCAGCAGGAGCTTTCATCAGCGGGTGTTGATATTGGTGCTATGGAGCCTATAGTTGAAGAAATTCCAGCAGTCGAAGAAGTAGCAGTGGCAGTTATTTCAAAAAAAGCTGATGAAGTTGCGGTGGAAGTTATTTCGACTAAAGCTTCGGCTAAAAAAAGTTCTCCTTTAAAGCCCAAAAAAAGTTCTCCTTTAAAGCCCGTTGCTAAAAATGAAGAAGCTAAAGAAAAATCTTAATAATATTTTTAAAACAAGGATAGAATAATGGCTCAAATTACTGCCGCTCTTGTTAAAGAACTGCGCGATAAGTCTGGTGCAGGTATGATGGATTGTAAAAAAGCTTTAAGTGAAAACGATGGTAACATTGAAATTTCAATGGACTGGCTCCGTCAAAAAGGTATCGCGAAAGCTGAAAAAAAATCAGGTCGTGTAGCTGCTGAAGGTCTTGTCGCCATTGCATCTAATGGTACAGTTGGTGTCGCAGTAGAAGTAAATTCTGAAACCGATTTTGTTGCACGGAACGATTTATTTCAATCTCTTGTAAAAGGCGTTGCCTCTGTAGCACTTGAAAATGGTGGTGACTATGATGCAACACTTGTTGCACCTTATCCCGAAACCACACACAGCGTTGAAGCGGAAGTTACAAAATCTGTTGGGACAATTGGTGAAAACATGAACTTTCGTCGTTCAGTTGGTCTTGCGGTTATAAATGGTGTGGTTTCTACATACATCCACAATGCCGTTGCTCCTGGCCTTGGAAAACTAGCGGTTCTTGTTGCTCTCGAATCAGATGCTGACACTGCAATACTTGAAGCCCTTGGAAAGCAACTTGCTATGCATGTTGCTGCCACGAACCCCCAAGCCATGACAATTGATGAAATGTCAGATGAAACTATTGAACGCGAGAAAGCCATTCTTATTGAGCAGGCTCGCGAGAGTGGAAAGCCTGAAAATATTATTGAAAAAATGATTGTTGGTCGGATGAATAAGTTCTATCAGGAAGTTGTTTTCATTGAACAAACTTTTGTGATTGATGGTGAAACAAAGATTAAAAAAGTTATTGAAAATGCTGCAGAAGAAGTGGGCACAGATATTAAACTTATTGGTTATTATAGGCTTGAGCTTGGTGACGGAATTGTTAAAGAAGAAGATGACTTTGCCGCGGAAGTTGCAGCAATGAATAGCTAAACAGTATAATTACTTTATGGGCTTAAATAATGATTAGATTTAATCTATTCGTATTTGAGCCCTTATTGTATATAGTAATATTTATTGAGGATTTTTATTGCTATTGAGAATGATTATCATTAAGTAGTTAGTAATAATTCTTAATTGCTAGGTATAGACAACTGCTTCAATTATGAGCAAAGGTTTAATTTCTTAAAAAGGATAATTTTATGACAGGCGAGCTTCAGTATAAACGGGTTTTATTAAAATTATCTGGTGAAGCTCTCATGGGTAATTTGGATTATGGTATTTCTCCAGATGTAGTAAAACGTGTTGCTGAAGAAATTAAAAGTGTTGTGGAAATGGGTACGGAAGTTTGTCTGGTCATCGGTGCGGGCAATATATTCCGAGGGATGACTGGTGTCGCGAGTGGCTTTGATCGGACAAGCTCTGATCATATGGGAATGTTGGCTACCGTAATGAACAGCCTTGCTATGCAAAATGCCCTCGAACAACAAGGAGTTGATACCAGGGTTCAATCAGCTTTTCCTATAGCTTCAGTTTGTGAGCCATATATTCGT
>CAJQRG010000058.1 GCA_905612225.1 Emcibacteraceae bacterium
ACCCTTGCTACCCTTATTTCCACTACAGCTCTTTCGCAAGAAAGTACCACTGACGGAAGTTCATCAACTGTTACTTATCAAAAAATTTATTTTAATGAGTTTCAACCGGTAACTCTTCATGACATGCTAAGAAGCGTGCCCGGTACCGCAGCCCTTTTAGCAAATGCCGATCAAGAACTAGCAGGGCGCCGTGTTCGAGGGTTTGGCTCATCTGGTGATCAAATTTTAATTGATGGAAAAAGAATTGCTGGTAAAACAAATTCTCTGGGTCTTCAGCTTAAAAGAATTCAGGCTTCCTCAGTTAGTCATATAGAACTTATCCGTGGTACAAAAGCCGGACTTGACGTACAATCAGAAGGTCTCATCATAAATGTTATAATGAATGAAAACGCGTCAAAATCAAATACTGTTTGGACAGTGGGCGGTGAGTACTCAGATGGTGGAAAATTAAACCCATTAGCAAAATTTACTCACGCTGGTGTAGTGGACCGATTAAAATATTCGGCAGGTATTGATTTTGCATTAGAGGAAACCAGAAAAAAATTTAATGACACCTTCTTTAATGCCGCCGGAACTAAATACCAAAACAATAAACTAACTAACAATAAAGACCGAGAAAAAATATTTATTAACGGTGGGATTGAATATAGTCCCGAAAATGGTGATATTTTGCGCCTAAATGGTCAAGTTGAGTTTGATGATCAAGACACTATTGAAGTAGACAAGCAAAAAAATCTCACTACTAATGGTTCATTTAATGCTGGTGACACTTATCAAGTCGTGAGAACACAAGCTCACAAACCACTTCACTGGGAATTTGGCGGTGATTATCAACATCGATTTAAAAATGCAGGCCTTTTAAAAACACTATTTGTAATTAATTACGGTACCCATGATTTTACCACAGGTTTTACCGGGGCATTAAATGCTGCCACTGCAGCAACTACTTCTGGAAACACTTATAAACGAACTCACGGTGAAAAAATTCTTCGTTCATCACTAACAAACACATTTGCCGAAATTCATACTTTAGAGATCGGCGCCGAATTATCTATCAACGATGTTGGTGTATCAAACTCTAGTAAAAATGCTTCAGGTACTGTCCTTGCGGCGTCACTAAACGATATCGATGTTCAGGAAAAGCGTTTGGAAGCATTTTTCAGTCATAACTACGCAATTGCTTCAAACCTTTCATTACAAAGTTCATTAAACTTTGAGACCTCTAAAATTACCCAAAAGGATAATCTAAAAGTTAACCCAGACCTCAAAAGAAACTTCTCATATTTTAAACCCCGAATAAATCTTCGCTACGACATTGATGCACAAAACCAAATTCGATTAACGGCAGAACAAAAAGTTAGCCAACTTGATTTCGGTGCTTTTGGTAGTAGCTTTGACGCGGAAGATGGTGAAACTGATGGTGGAAATAGTGCGCTTCGTCCAGAAACTAGTCTAGAATTCTCAATAGCCTATGAAAATCGTTTTACAGACGATCAAGGCTCGATCTCAATCAAAGGTTTTTATAGCAAGATCCAAGATCATATTGCTAAATTTGGTATTTACAGCGCGGCAGGTACTGCCCCAACTAATCTTAACCAAATAGCAACTAAGTCTGTTCCAGGAAATATTGGTAATGCCAAGGAATATGGTGTTGAGATGAATGGTAACTGGCGTCTTGCTGCTATCAACTTACCAAATGCGATTATTACTGGTAAATATATTCTTCGGGAAACAGAAGCTACGGATCCATTTTTACTTATTACGCGGCCCATCCAATATAAGCAAAAGCATGAATGGTTAATTAACTACCAGCACGACCTCACCGAACAAGGTACGTCTTACGGCTTTAACATTACGAATAAAGGACCGGGAGGTCCTGCAGGTGGCTCTATTGGATTTAGAACTGATGTGATTGAAAAATGGACAAAAACTATCGAGCCCAAAGCATCCGCCTATGTTGAACAAAAAGTTTTTGGTAATATGAAACTTCGGTTTGATGTTAAAAATATATTTAAAGCCAAAACTGGATATGATCTAACTAAATA
>CAJQRG010000059.1 GCA_905612225.1 Emcibacteraceae bacterium
ATCGCCAGAGCTTACGGAGCTTACTCCAAAGATTACTGTATTTGGAGTTGGTGGAGCTGGTGGGAACGCTGTAAATAATATGGTAAAATCTGAGCTCAAGGGTGTAGATTTTGTCTGTGCGAATACAGATGCACAAGCGTTAAGCCATTCATTAGCAGAACAAAAAATACAACTGGGTGCAGAACTTACGCAGGGCCTAGGAGCAGGGGCAAGACCTGAGGTAGGAAGAGCAGCTGCAGAAGAAACTGCGGGTCTTATTATTGAGCATCTTGAAGGATGTCATATGGCTTTTATTACTGCGGGAATGGGCGGTGGAACAGGAACTGGTGCCGCACCAACTATAGCTAAAATCGCCCGTGAAAAAGGCATACTTACTGTTGGGGTGGTAACAAAGCCATTTCAGTTTGAAGGTGGGCGCCGCATGAAGCTTGCCGAAGAAGGTATTTTAGAACTTTCAAAACATGTGGATACGTTGATTATTATCCCAAATCAAAACTTGTTCAGAATAGCTAACGAGCGGACTACTTTCGCCGATGCCTTTGCTTTAGCAGATGAAGTACTTCACTCAGGTGTACGGGGTGTTACCGATTTGATGATGCTTCCGGGACTTGTTAATCTTGATTTTGCCGATGTACGAACTGTAATGAGCGAGATGGGTAAGGCGATGATGGGTACAGGTGAAGCTGAAGGTGATAATAGAGCACTTGAAGCAGCTGAGGCTGCAATATCCAACCCATTATTGGACGAGGTATCTATGAAGGGTGCCCAAGGCGTACTTATCAATATTACGGGTGGTATGGATCTCACCTTATTTGAGGTCGATGAGGCGGCAAACCGTATTCGCAGTGAGGTCGATCCAGAAGCTAATATTCTTGTTGGATCGTCGCTAGATCCAAATCTTGACGGCAAAATGAGGGTTTCAGTGGTGGCAACTGGAATGGAGGGTGGAATAATAAAAAATGAAGACAATCCAGAAAAAAAATATTCGATACTAAGGTCGGATAGATCTGAAACTAAAGACCAAGAGTTAGTAAATGAAGAATTAGATATAGAAAACCATATAGAGGCAGATGAGTTTACTGATGAAACCGAAAACGACATTGTTGAAGTACAAAGTATCGATAATTCAGAGATTGATTTAAGAGAGGTCAGCGATGTCCATTTTATAGCTCCAGAACCAATAATGCCAGAAGAAGCCACTGATATTGAAATAGTTATTGAAGAACACTCAGATCCATGGGCGGAAGCGGCACTAGAAAATATTGAACCACAGGTTAAACCAAAAACAAAGCTGGGGTTGTTTCAAAGATTACGTGGAGCAAAGAGAGAAGAGGTTATTCAAATTGAGCCAGCTCTAAAGCAAGGCGATATGCTAAATGAACCAAAATCTGATTTAGAATTTGAAGTGCCCAAAGATGTTTTAGAGGATAAAATACTCACTAAACCTAAACCTAGTATTTCCGAAAATCAGACTGTAAGAAATGAAGAAGCTGATGATCATTTGGAAATACCTGCATTTTTGCGGCGTCAGGCAAATTAAAGCAATTGTTAGGTTAGGGCGGGTTACTAGATAATTCCTCGCCTTATTTGATCAAGCTCAATAGATTCAAATAGAGCTTTAAAGTTACCTTCTCCAAAACCGTTATTACCTTTTCGTTGAATGATTTCAAAAAAGATAGGACCTATGACAGTATCAGTAAATATTTGAAGCAGGATACCTTCTTCAGTGTTACCGTCGATAAGAATGTTGCGCTTACGAAGTTCTTCTATATTTTCATTATGTGTGTTAATTCGTTTATCAATAAGATCGTAGTAAGTACCAATGGTACTCTGCAGCGGAACACCGCGCCCTTTAAGAATATCAACTGTTTTATAAATATCTTCTGTGTAAAGGGCAATATGTTGAATTCCCTCGCCTTGATATTCTTTGAGATATTCTACTATCTGTGATTTATCGTCCTTAGATTCGTTAAGTGGAATATGAATTTTTCCACAAGGACTGCTCATGGCCTTACTAATTAGTCCAGTTTTCTGTCCGTCAATATCAAAATACTTTAGTTCTCTAAAATTGAAAATTCGTTCATAAAAATCAGCCCAGTAACCCATGCGACCAGTGTAGACATTGTGAGTTAAGTGATCGATAAACTTAAAACCGGGTTCTTCAATTATAGCAGTATTTTCTTCCTGGCAAGGAATGAAATCAACATCATAGATACTTTTTTCTCCATAACGATCAATTAAATAGAGCCGGCTTCCGCCGATACCTTCAATAGCAGGAATATAAAGTTCCATCGGTGCTGTATCTTGTGCAACAGGGTTAGCGCCTTTTTCCAAAGCATGGCTGTAGGCTTCTTTTGCATTTTTTACTCTAAATGCCATGGCGCAGACGCTAGGACCGTGGGCAAAGGCAAAGCGTTGAGCAAAACTATCAGGTTCCGCATTAATTAAGAAATTTACACCGCC
>CAJQRG010000060.1 GCA_905612225.1 Emcibacteraceae bacterium
AGAAGTTTCGAAGATAGTAGCCGCGGTAAGGCTGAAATTGAATCCAGCGTAGAATTTAACATGGACGGCACAAGCGTTCATATCAACGCAAGCTACAATGATAACGACGATTTCAATCTGGACAGATCCTACCTTTCCCACGATTTTGGTAAATGGTCTGCGTACGTAGGTTCCGTAGAACGCTGGTGGGGACCCGGTCAGGAAACCACAACTCTGATGAGCACAAACGCAAGGCCCATGCCCTCCATAGGAATAAGACGCTTAGAAGCTAAACCTTTTAAAAGCAAATGGCTAAGTTGGATGGGAGAGTGGAGCGGAGAAATTTTTGTCTCAAAAATGGATAAACACCGGCATATTTCAAAGCCAGTTTTTGTAGGAATGAAGTTGGCATTTGAACCAATCAAGAATTTTGAAGTTGGGCTAGCGAGAGTATTGATGCTTTGCGGTGAAGGAAGAGTTTGTGGTTCAAAGCAATGGATACATGGGTTAATTGCTGTAGGAGATTTAGATAATATAGGCACCGTATCCAACCAACCGGGTAATCAATTAGCATCAATCGATCTGTCATATAGTTTTTCATTAAAAGATAATGTGAATGTTAAGTTATATGCTGAAGGAACTGCTGAGGATATTATTGTTGCTATACCTTATACTTATTCAAGGATAATAGGGGCGTCATTTTATGGCCCAATGGGTGAAGGCGGAAGTCAATATCGCATAACGGCTGAACTATCAGACACAACGGGTTCTCTGGCCTGGCTTTATGGTAAACATCGTAAAGGCATCATGTATAATCACGATCATATATATAAAACTGGCTACCGATATTATAATCGGGTTATTGGTCATTCCTTGGATACAAACAGTAAGTATGTCTCATTAAAGGCAACATTAATTAAATCTAATGGTTGGGAATATAGTATTAAATATCAAAATATTCTCGTGAACAGCGAAAATGATTCAAAAAATCAATTAAGCGCCTCACGAGAGCAAATTAATAGTTTTAACCTAACAGCAAAAACACAAACTAATTTCGGTGAAATTCAGTTAAATGCTCGTATAATGGATAATGAAATAAACACTCCTTTAGAAGGCAAAGAAAATGTTATTATAAAGGCTTCTTGGGAAATTGGATTTTAGTAGGGGCAGGTTTTAATGTTTAATAAATTAAGGTGCTTTAAAGCATATGATATCCGCGGACAATTAGGTACTGAACTTAATACCGATATTGCTTACCGTATTGGTCGAGCGTTTGGAGAATATTTAAATCCCAAGAAAGTTGTAGTAGGAAGTGACATTAGGCTCACGTCAGAAGAACTAAAAAATGCTCTAACAGAGGGTCTATTAGATGCTGGGGTCGATGTAATTGATATCGGTATGACCGGCTCGGAGGAAATTTATTTTGCTACTAAATATCTAGGTCTAGATGGTGGCGTCGAAGTAACCGCCAGCCATAATCCTATAGATTACAACGGAATGAAGCTAGTCCGGTCAGAAGCTCGTCCTATTAGCGCTGATACCGGCCTTTTTGATATTCGACGCATTGCCGAAGAAAACAACTTTAGTTCAGTTAAAAAATGCGGAACCCTTTCAAAGAAATCAACATTAATTCCTTATGTCGATCATTTGATGACTTATGTAGATTTAAACTCATTCAAACCTTTAAAACTTGTCATTAATTCTGGAAATGGCGCCGCTGGCCATGTTATTGATGCCATTGAGAAAAGATTTAATAATGCAAAAATACCTGTAGAAATCATCAAAATTCATAACGAGGCAGATGGTACTTTCCCAAACGGAATACCAAACCCTATATTGCTCGAAAACCGTCAAGATACTATCGACGCCGTTACTGCTAATAATGCCGATATGGGCATTGCCTTTGATGGCGATTTTGACAGATGTTTTATGTTTGATGAAAAAGGTCAATTCATTGAAGGTTATTATATTGTTGGTCTATTATCTGATGCATTTCTGCAAAAAAACCCTGGCTCCAGAATTATTTATGATCCTCGCTTAACATGGAACACGCTTGATATTGTCAAGGAAGCAAGGGGCGAGGCCATAATGTCAAAATCTGGTCACGCATTCATTAAAGAACGAATGCGCAAAGAAGATGCTATTTATGGCGGTGAAATGAGCGCCCATCATTATTTTCGCGACTTTGCATATTGTGACAGTGGAATGATACCTTGGTTACTGGTTGCTGAATTACTTTGCTTGCAATCAATGTCGCTTTCAAAAATGGTCGAAGAGAGAATAGCCAAATACCCCTCTCCAGGTGAAATTAATAGCAAACTTCACAATCCAAAAGAAGCCATTGAAAGAGTACTAAATGCGTATCAGAAGAAAGCCTTGGTCGTGGATAAAACAGATGGTATTAGTTTGGAATTTGAAAAGTGGCGCTTTAATTTGAGAAGCTCTAATACGGAGCCGCTTGTTAGATTAAATTTAGAAAGTAGAGGAGATATTTCCCTTATGGAAGAAAAAACTGCCGAAATACTCAATTTACTGCGTCAATAAAATTTAATTAAACGGATTATTAAGCGGTTAATTGTTAGTTTATCC
>CAJQRG010000061.1 GCA_905612225.1 Emcibacteraceae bacterium
GAGGGATAATGGTTGCCGCAGTGTTAAGCGCCGTTCTTTCAACCGCAGATAGCCAACTACTTGTATCTGCATCATCAATTGCTCACGATTTGATGGGGGAGGAAAACGAGGGGCGCAGTAAACTATTTATATCACGGATTGTTATTGCCGTTCTCTGTGCATTTGCGGTGATTACTTCAATATATCTTCCGAGTGATATTTTTTCTCGAGTTCTGTTTGCCTGGAATGCATTGGGCGCAAGTATAGGTCCTGTGGTATTCATGAGGCTCGCAGGGGTAAGAATAAGCTCTCGAGCTATTTTGCCATCGATGATATTTGGTTTCGTGATGACCATTATATTCTTTTTGCAGCCAGATGCGCCTGGAGATTTTCTTGAACGTGCGGTGCCGTTTATTTTGTGTCTTTTCATACTCTATTTTACTAGACGAAAATAATAGACTGCAAAACACCCTATCTTGTATTTTATTGGCTTACTCAGGTAAGAGTTAATCATGGAAAGTAAGTTATATTCTGTCCCTCATGCCACGGATCATATTTAGTCATAATATTTTGAAAAAGTTTGCTTTGTAAATGGTATTGGAGCCATTTCTGTAGGTGCGGATAGGGTAGTTTGTCAAAATAACTTTTATCAACAAAAGCAAATTGACGAAGGAATGGAAAAATAGAAATATCAGTGATGGTCTGCTTATCTGCGCTCAAAAAATTAGATACTTTTAGTTTTTCGTTGATTAATTTGAGATAAAAATCACAATTTTCTCTGTGGGCATTTTTTGAAAGCTCCGGATTTCTGCTTGAATACTTGTATTTATCAAGATGAGTTTTAAATTGATTATCGTTGATTTTAACAAGCTCACCCATTTCTTTTAAATGCGGATGCCATTGGTTTGGGTCATTTGTTTTTATAGCCCAAATTATAATATCGCGGCTTTCATCAATAACTGTTCCATCAACAAGCTCAAGCACTGGAACGGTGGCCTTAGGTGAGATGTTAACCATTTGCTGTGGTTTATTACGCAATACAACTTCCCTTAATTCGCATTTAATTCTGCAAGAAAGTAAAGCTAGTCTAACGCGCATCGCGTAGGGGCAGCGCCTAAAGCTGTAAAGAATGGGAAATTCTTTCATTTAGGTATTAATCGCTTCGTTTATTTCAGTCACGGCTTTTTTTGGGCCATTAGGGTGATCCCAGACACCAGAACAGACAGCAACAAAATCTGCGCCCGCTTTGGCAATTGAGGAGGCATTTGTAGAGTTTATACCGCCAATGGCAACGCAGGGTATTTCAAAGATATCTTGCCACCACTGAAGTATTTCTGGGGACGTTGTCGTTATTATAGATTTTGTTTTAGTTGGAAAAAAGGCTCCGAAAGCAACATAGTCGGCCCCTTGTTCGCCGGCTGTCATGGAAATGTGCTTGCTGTCCTTACAGGTAACTCCAATAATTTTATTCTCACCAACGACGTTGCGAGCCTCTTCTATAGTCAGGTCGTCCTGGCCAACATGAACGCCGTCAGCATCCACAAGTTTTGCAATATCTGCGTTGTCATTGATGATAAATGCGACATCTTTGGCGTGACATATAGGCATGAGTACTTTAGCTGCTTCAATGATATTTTTATCGTTGCTTTCTTTCATCCGAAGCTGGACGCTAGCCACATCTCCACCCTCTAAGGCCTCCGTTAGGCTACCTGCAAATTTATTTAAATTAAAAGTAGGCGGAGTGATTAAGTAAAGGCGTGTGTTGGACATCGGTTTATCCTGTCTATTATAATTTTATTTAGTTTAGCAGGGATTAATCTGGGATCAAGGCATTATCAGCTAGTACCTGTCCCGCAAGATATAGTGAGCCACAAATAATTACTGTCACTACGGACTTGTTGCCTATTTTTACTAAAGCTTCTTCAACACTATTTGCGGTCTCTGACTTAACATCTAAAGACTGCGCCAATTTAACGATGTTAGCCGCTGAATGGCTCGTCTCACCGCCAATATGAAGGCCGTAAAACTTAGAAATTTTTTTCTTAAATGCTTGAATATAACCAGAGGCATCTTTGTTTTCCATCATGCCGCATATTAGGATGAGCTTCTTACCCTTAAAGCTGTCGGCCACAACCTGACCCGCGGCTGGATTATGCCCCCCATCAAGCCAAAGCTCACTTCCATTATTAAGTAATTTCCCGTATCGGCTAATACTAATATCCTGCATACGAGCTGGCCATTTAGCGTTGGTAACACCCTCTGCAAAATGTTTTTCACTAATTGAAATTTTATCTTGATGCCTAAGCACTGCAACTGCAAGTGCCGCATTCGAAACCTGATGAGGGCCCCGCAAGTTTGGAATTGGTAAATTTAACGTCCCTTGACTATCATTGTAGATAAAGCCATCACTTATAATATTATAATCCCATTCAGTAATAAATTTTCCTCCTTTTGAGGTTACAACTTCACTGATTATTTTATTGACGCCTAGCTGTTGTTTCGCTGAGAGCAGGGGAGTATTTATTTTAGCTATACTTGCCTTTTCATATGCTATTCCAAGCAAATCATTTCCTAAAAAATGTTCGTGATCATGGGAGATGGGTGTAATTACTGTACTAAGTGGCTGCTCAACAACGTTTGTCGCATCGAGACGTCCGCCTAAGCCAACTTCAAGTATTAAAATATCAGCAGGATTATCGGCGAATGCTTTAAAGGCCGCTGCAGTTGTGATTTCAAAATAAGTTATAGGCTCGCCAGCATTAATTTCTTCGCATATCTCTAGAACCTCTTCAAGATAACTTTCACTAATAATCTTTCCATTTATACGAATTCGTTCTGCAAACCGGACCAGGTGAGGTGATGTATATACATGTATAGACAAATTAGCTGATTCGAGAATTGAACGTAAATAAGCTGTGGTGGAGCCTTTACCGTTGGTACCTGAGACATGAATAACTGGGGGTAGTTTTTTTTCAGGATTACCAAGTTTATTTAAAATATCACGCATTCTACCAAGAGAGAGATCAATAGTTTTAGGGTGTAATGTAAGGAGACGTTCAAGTATTGTGTCACTGGTAAGATTGTTCATTATCAGTGACTAAACTTCTTTATTCACAAGAAGACTTAAAAGTTGGGTTAATTTTTCTTTCATTTTAGCTCTGTGTACTATCATGTCTATCATGCCGTGCTCTAAAAGGTATTCACTGCGTTGGAAACCTTCAGGCAGTTCTTCACGAATAGTATCTTTGATTACCCGAGGACCGGCAAAGCAAATTAGTGCATTAGGTTCAGCTATTTGAATATCGCCAAGCATGGCGTAAGAAGCAGTAACACCTCCCGTAGTTGGGTCTGTAAGTACAACAATATAGGGAAGACCGGCGTCACGGAGACGCTGCACAGCAACGGTACATCGGGGCATTTGCATTAAAGATAAAATACCTTCCTGCATGCGGGCGCCGCCGGCAGCAGCGAACAAAATAAGGGGAACTTTCTTCTCTATGGCATGAGTAGATGCCGCAACGATACCGTCGCCAACTCCAACACCCATTGATCCGCCCATAAATAGGAAATTTTGTACAGCTATTACAGTATGGACGTTTCCCATTGTTCCGTAAGCAACTGCAATAGCATCTTTATATTCACTTTTTGCTCTGGCAGCTTTGAGACGTTCCGTATATTTTTTTTGATCTTTAAATTTGAGAGGGTCGTCAGTTGGAACCGGAAGTTTAACTAGACTATATTCACCTTTATTAAAGAGATTTTTAAATCTCTCCGTTGGACCAATTCGTTCATGATGGTCGCAGCTAGGACAAATATTTAGATTTTTTTCTACATCACTTACATAGAGCAACTGTCCGCAGCCTTTACATTTGTGCCATAGGTTATCTGGAGTTTCAGATTTTTGTCCTATAATACTCTGAATTTTAGGACGTACAAAATTTGTTAACCAGTTCATAGAGGGACCCCGTGTTTTTTTCTCGCGTTTTGGACGCCATTTGCAAGTTTACTTACAAAGGAGAGAACTTTAGCTTCTAGGTCAGAATTTGCAACATTTTCTTGGTTTAAGTTATTTTTGATAATATCGACTATTGCGGAACCAACAACAACTGCATCAGCAAAAGTTGCAAACTGTGCGGCATCTTCTGGAGATTTAATACCAAAACCAACTGCCATGGGTATTTGTGATATTTCTTTAAAATTATCTAATGCAGCTTTAACAGGTTTGAGGTCTGGCTTGGCGGTCCCTGTAACGCCAGCAATGGTAACATAATATAAAAATCCTGATCCATTCTTAAGAATTTTTTTCAGACGGTTTTGGTCAGTAGTAGGTGTAGCGAGGTGTATCATCGCCATGCCGGCATCATTCGCTGGGATTGCTAGTTCTTTATCTTCTTCGGGTGGTAAATCAACTACAATCATACCGTCAATACCTGCCGCTAGGGCGTCCCCAATAAAATTTTGCACCCCGTAAATATAGATTGGATTATAATAACCCATTAAAACTATAGGCGTATCCTGATCGTTTTTTCTAAAACTACGAACCATCTTAAGGGTTTTTTTTAAGGTCATATTACCATTAAGGGCCCGGATACTAGCTTCCTGAATGGCAAGACCGTCTGCCATAGGGTCAGAAAAGGGCATTCCTAGCTCAATGATGTCAGCACCTGCCCCCGGGAGGCCCTTTAGGATTTTCAGAGCTGTGTTATAATCGGGATCGCCAGCTGTGGTAAAAGTTACTAGTCCTGAGCGGCCTTCTAAATTTAATTTTTTAAATCTCGCATTTATCCTTGAAACACCCATAGTCTAGATATCCTCACCGAGTGCTTCAGCAACTGTAAATATATCTTTATCGCCTCTGCCACTTAAGCCCATAATCATTACGTGATCTTTAGGTAGGTCCGGGGCTAGCTTACAAATATAGGCAATAGCGTGGGCACATTCCAGCGCTGGAATAATACCTTCTAGTTTTGAACAAAGTTGAAAGGCCGCAAGGGCCTCCGTATCCCCAATTGGCACGTACTTCACTCTGCCAATTTCATGAAGGTGACTATGCTCAGGTCCAATACCTGGATAATCTAGTCCAGCGGAAATAGAATGAGCCTCCTGTATCTGGCCGTCATCATCCATAAGAAGATAAGTTCGGTTACCGTGAAGTATGCCTGGCATTCCCCCGGACAGGGAAGCAGCATGTTTGTCAGTGTTAACACCATGTCCAGCTGCTTCAATAGCATACATTTCAACATCATCATCAAGAAATGGATGAAAAAGGCCAATAGCGTTTGAGCCACCGCCGACGCACGCGACAAGACTGTCAGGAAGACGTCCCTCTTTCTCAAGAATTTGCTCACGTGCTTCATTCCCAATCACGCACTGAAAGTCGCGGACTAGTTCGGGGTAGGGGTGCGGTCCAGCAACAGTTCCAATAATGTAAAAAGTATCCTCTACGTTGCCTACCCAATCTCTCATAGCCTCGTTCATGCTATCTTTAAGACTTTCTGACCCAGTTATAACTGGTATAACCTCGGCACCAAGGAGTCTCATACGAAAGACATTTGGTTTTTGACGTTCAATATCTTTAGCCCCCATATAAATCACACAAGGCATGCCAAAAAGTGCACAAACTGTTGCTGTCGCAACGCCGTGCTGCCCGGCTCCAGTTTCTGCAATTATACGCGTTTTACCCATACGACGGGCTAGTAATATTTGCCCAACACAATTATTTATTTTATGGGCCCCGGTATGATTAAGCTCTTCGCGTTTAAAATATATTTTTGCACCACCAAGGTGTTCCGTTAGGCGTTTTGCATAATAAAGTGGGTTAGGTCTTCCTACATACTCTTTAAGAAGTTCATTAAACTCTTTCTTAAAAGCTGGGTCATTCTTAGCGGCCCTGTAGGTTTTTTCCACCTCTAGTATAAGGGGCATCAATGTTTCAGCTACATATCGCCCGCCGAATATACCAAAATGACCATCTTCATCAGGACTGTTTCGGAAGCTATTAACATTTTTATCACTCATTCTGCAGTTTCCTTAACTACTTTCATAAACGTTTCTATCATACATATATCTTTATTTCCTGGATCGGTTTCAAGGCCACTCGAAATATCAACAATTTTTGCACCACTTATTTTAATTGCTTTTTGCACATTTGTTGCATTGAGACCTCCCGATAACATCCAAGGAACTTTCCATTGATAATCAGCAATTAACTTCCAATCAAATACTAATCCATTTCCACCTGGAAGTGCGTTATCCATTTCAATGGGCGCCTTAGCGTCAAAGAGTAACATATCACATGTACTCTCAAATTCTTTGGCACTATTGAGGTCATCAACATCAGAAACAGAAATTGCCTTCATTACGCTTTTAGCAAATCGAGCACGAATATATTTAACTCGCTCGGGACCCTCGTTGCCATGAAGTTGAATAATATCAAGATTAACATCTTTTAGAACGTTGGTGAGTAGGACGTCACTGGGGTTAACAAAGACGCCAACTTTGAGTATATTTGGATAGGGTGTCTCTAAAAGTCTAGCCGCCTGATCAATGGTAACATTTCTCGGGGATGGCGGATAAAATACAAACCCAATATACTGTGCACCAGCATTAATGGCAGTAAAAACTGTTTCTTTAGTTGATAGGCCGCAAATTTTTACTTTAGCCATCACGATCAACTATCTATTTCTTCAACGATTGCCCGCGCGGCAGCAATAGGGTCATCCGCTTGGGTGATTGGCCTTCCAATTACCAAGAAATCTGCGCCCAGCTCAATAGCCTTTTTTGGTGTCATAACTCTCTTTTGATCATCTTTTTCACTACCTGCCGGGCGAATACCGGGAACAATTAATTTGAAATCAGGGCCACAGGTATCTCTAAGTAATTTAATTTCGTGTGGTGAACATACTACACCGTCCAGGCCACTCTTTTTTGCTAACTTGGCCATTCTCAAAACTTGGCCTGGCAAACTATCCTGGTAGCCAACAGCAGTTAAGTCTGCCCCGTCAAGACTAGTAAGGATCGTGACGCCAACGATCAAAGGGCGAGCGCAACATTCTTGGGCCGCAGCTTCTGTAGCGGCATTTGCTGCTGCTGCCATCATCGCGTAACCGCCAGCCGTGTGAATAGTCATAATTTTGGGATGTAATGGCATTAAAGAGTGAATCGCCTTAGCGACTGTATTTGGAATATCATGAAGTTTTAAATCAAGAAAAATATTTTGGTTAGCTTTTAATACTTCCTTGAAACCCTCCGGACCATTAGCTCCAAAAAACTCTAAACCTAATTTTATGCCACCCACATCTGAGCCTAGTGCTGCGGCGAGTGTGCTCGCCTGTGCTGCATTAATTGTATCAAGTGCGCATAAGATACGTTCTGAAGGTTTTAGGTTTGCCATCGTCGGGTCCGTTTAAGTTACTTTGGTGGAGTTTTGACATGCTTTTAGTCTTTTTACAAATCAATATTAGGTGGTAAAGACGATTTAATTTTTTTTTCAAGTTCTTTAATTTTCTTATCGGTTAATCTCCGGCGCTTTGCGTGGGATATGCTGGAATATATAGAAACAAACCAACCACCTAAAAGTCCAATAAAAATTCCTATAAAAACTAACCAGAATATTGGAATAACAATATTTATAGGCAGAGGTTCTAAACTAAAGTTTACCAATGAGTTATTAGATACTGCAATGATAATACAGAGAAGAGTAAAGGTGATAAAGGCAACATAAATGATAAAGCGCATGGTTTAAGCCCTTCTTATTTGAGGTTACATGCTGCTAGCCAAGGAACAACTTATTTGTTGTTTAACTTTTCCCGCAGATCTTTACCCGTTTTAAAATAAGGCACACTCTTGGCCGGTACATCTACAGCTTGCCCAGTACGTGGATTACGGCCAGCGCGAGCAGGGCGGTTTTTGACCGAAAATGCTCCAAAGCCTCGAAGTTCAACTCGGTTACCTTCAGCAAGGGCGTTTGTAATTTCTTCAAATATAGTATTGACGATACGTTCTATATCACGTTGATAAAGATGGGGATTTGCATCCACTAATTTTGCTATCATCTCCGACTTTATCATGTTGAAGTCCTTATATATTAATATAGTTACATTATTGATCTTATATTCTAAATTGCCAGAGAGTTGTAAGCTCGTCAAGGCTAAGTCCTTATAAGTTATGTTTTTTATATAAAATAGAGTTAATTTATATAAAAAAGGATGACTTTAGTCTCTTTTTTGATCTGATCAATAATGATGAGATAGAATCAGTATATGAAGTTATGTAATAAAAAACCCGCCCGGATAATCCGGACGGGTTAAATACTTTAACTAAAAGACAAATTTTCTTTATTTAGCGTCTTTTTTTGCAGCAGCCTTTTTAGGAGCTGCTTTTTTCTTAGCAGGCTCTGCGTCTTTTTTTGCAGCAGCCTTTTTAGGAGCTTCTTTTTTCTTAGCAGGCTCTTCGTCTTTTTTTGCAGCAGCCTTTTTAGGAGCTGCTTTTTTCTTAGCTGGCTTTGCATCAGCAATAGCTGCACCAAGAATATCTCCAAGACTTGCTCCACTATCAGATGATCCGTATTGAGCCACAGCATCTTTTTCATCAGAAATTTCAAGCTGTTTGATAGAAAGGCTAACTTTTCTAGCTTTCTTATCAAGGGTCGTTACTTTAGCATCAAGCTTATCACCAACTGAGAAGCGCTCTGGACGTTGCTCTGCTCGATCACGGCTAAGGTCAGAGCGACGAATAAAGGCTTTCATTCCCTCTTCTTCACCAAGGCTCACTTCGAGGCCATTTTCAGTTACTTCTGTAACAGTACATGTTACAGTTCCGCCTTTCTTTAGGCCGGAAATTGCATTAACAGGATCACCCTTTAGTTGTTTGATACCAAGCGAGATACGTTCTTTGTCAGTATCAACATCAAGGATGATGGCTTTAACCATATCCCCTTTTTTATATTCAGCAATTGCTTCTTCACCAGACTTATTCCAGTCTAAATCAGATAAATGAGCCATACCGTCCATTTCACCTTCGAGACCGATAAACAGGCCAAATTCAGTGATGTTCTTAACTTCACCTTCAATTTCTGTACCTGTTGGGAATTTGTCAGCAAATGAAAGCCATGGGTTATCTTTACACTGCTTAAGGCCAAGGCTGATACGTCGTTTCTCGCCATCGATCTCAAGAACCATAACTTCAACTTCTTGGCTACTTGATACGATCTTACCCGGGTGTACATTTTTCTTAACCCAGCTCATTTCTGAAACGTGCACAAGACCTTCAACGCCATCATCAAGTTCAACAAAAGCACCATAATCGGTGATATTTGTGATGCGACCAGTTAGTTTTGTCCCAATTGGATACTTGCTTGTGATTGTTGACCAAGGATCTTCTGTAAGTTGTTTCATTCCCAAGGAGATACGTTGAGTATCTGGATTTAGACGAATAATTTGGACGTTAATAGTATCGCCGATAGTCAGTATATCTGATGGATGATTAATTCGTTTCCACGAAATATCAGTAACGTGAAGAAGGCCATCAATACCACCAAGGTCAACGAAGGCACCGTAGTCAGTAATATTCTTAACAATACCTTCTACAGTTTTACCTTCAGCAAGGTTCTCTATAATTTCTGTACGTTGTTCAGCACGTGTTTCCTCGAGGATGGCACGTCGAGATACAACAATATTACCACGCTTGCGGTCCATTTTGAGTATCTGGAATGGCTGTTCAATATTCATTAGTGGTGTGACGTCACGTATTGGGCGAACATCAACCTGACTACCAGGTAGAAAAGCTACAGCTCCAGAAAGGTCAACTGTGAAGCCGCCTTTAACGCGACCAAAGATAACGCCATTAACACGTTCCTCAGCTTCATAAGACTTTTCAAGGACAGTCCACGATTCTTCACGACGTGCTTTTTCACGCGATAGCATTGCTTCGCCTTTGGCGTTTTCTATACGCTCAACGAAAACCTCAACAGTGTCACCAACTTTAAGTTCAGCTGATTGTCCGTGATCAGCAAATTCTTTAAGTGGAACGCGACCTTCGGCTTTGAGACCAATATCTATAGTTGCGGATTCTTTATCTACTGCAATGATGATCCCTGTGACGACTTTGCCGTCAAACTTGCCTTCAGGACCA
>CAJQRG010000062.1 GCA_905612225.1 Emcibacteraceae bacterium
CATTACCACCTGAATTTTACCTCACGCCTGGGGGACCTGATTCAGACCTTGATGAAGTGGTTGAACCACAAGACATTGCTAAGCGTGCTCTTTTTGGCAGTAATTAATACTGGTCAGCCTTCGTGTAGTAACCAGTAATGTAACGTAAAGTTAACCAGAAAAAACGGAGAAGAAAACTTGGGCATTCGCCTTCTTTCAGAAAACACTATAAATCAAATCGCTGCTGGGGAGGTTATCGAAAGGCCTGCTAGTGCTGTAAAGGAACTAGTTGAGAATGCAATTGATGCAGGTGCAAAAAATATTAACGTTATCATGGTCGATGGTGGTAAAAAGTTAATTAGTGTTTCTGACGATGGTCAAGGGATGACAGCAGACGAATTAAGCCTTGCAGTTGAACGTCACGCCACTTCAAAATTGAAGGAAAATGATCTTTCTAATATCGTAACTATGGGATTTCGCGGTGAAGCTCTGCCTTCGATTGCATCTGTGAGCCAGTTTAAATTTAAAAGCCGGGCCAAAGATAGCAAGGATGCCTGGGAAATAAATATTTCTGATGGAAAGAAGTCAGTTGTTTCACCAACGGCACTCGACTGCGGATCTTTTGTAGAAGTTAGAGATCTTTTTTATTCAACTCCAGCACGACTTAAATTTTTAAAAACTGATCGAACAGAGTTTTCACAAACCCGTGATGTGATTAAACGCCTGAGTATGGCAAATCCTGATATTGCTTTTTCACTTTATGACAATAATAGAAAGGCCTTTCAAGTCTCTGCGGCGCAGGGTGAATTACTCAATAGTAGACTTCGTAGGCTTGGATCTATTTTAGGAGCAGAGTTTACTGATAATGCACTTACAATTGATGCCGAGCGGGAAAATATGAAATTAACTGGTTATGCAGGTTTGCCTACTTTCAACCGGGGTAATGCTCAACACCAATACTTGTTTGTAAATGGAAGGCCGGTAAAAGATAAATTGCTGACTGGGGCAGTTCGTGGTGCCTACATGGATTTCCTTGCGCGTAACCGTCATCCAGTGCTAGCGCTTTTTCTTGAGGTTCCCACAGATATGGTTGATGTTAATGTCCATCCCGCAAAAGCAGAAGTAAGGTTTCGTGATAGTGGTGTTGTTAGGGGACTGATTGTTGGCGCTTTGCGGCATGCATTAGCAGATGCAGGACACAGAGCTTCAACAAGTGTTTCAAATGCTGCTCTTGGTGCATTTAACACTCAAAGTATTGTCCCAACTATGCCGTTTCATTCAGGGGCTCAGAAAAACTTTGAAATACCATCATTACAACCCTCTAATAATTTTCCGGGTGTAACACAGAATTATTATTCGTCTATAGGCGATAGCTCTGCGTCATTCTCTCAACCAGTGGGAAGAAATGAAGCCTTAGAGACAGGCTCCAGTGACCATGATTTAGCTAATGAAGATTTATCAAAATTTCCTCTTGGTGCAGCGCGCGGTCAGCTTCATGAAACATACATAATTTCACAAACTGAGAATGGCATAATTATTGTTGATCAACATGCTGCACACGAAAGACTTGTATATGAGCGTATAAAAGGTCATATGGCTCAAGGTAAAGTTCCAAGACAGGTGTTGCTACTTCCTGAGGTAGTAGAGATTGAACAATTAGCGGTTGATAGGCTATTAGTTCGTCAATATGAGCTCGAAAAACTTGGCCTTGTTTTTGAGGGGTTTGGAGAAGGAGCAGTTGTTGTAAGGGAAGTACCCGCTCTACTTGGCGATGCTGATATTAAAGGATTAATTCATGACCTTGCTGATGAAATAGCAGAACTCGACCAAGCATTATCTCTTAAAGAGAAACTTGAGGAGGTATGCAGTTCTATGGCCTGTCATGGAAGTGTTCGGGCTGGACGGCGTATGGCAACTGCAGAGATGAACGCCCTTCTTCGCGAAATGGAAATTACACCTTATTCAGGGCAGTGTAATCACGGTCGTCCTACATATGTAGAGTTAAAGCTTAGTGATATTGAACGCCTTTTTGGTCGTCGCTAAAACGCTCCTTTAAAATTGAAAACCTTGCTTTACCTATTTTATTAGTTTTAATTTCTTCGAAGAATGATGTGAAATCAATCTCTTCGTCTAAAGCGTACTCTATTATGACTAATCCTTCATCGCTAAGTAAGTTCTGGTTATGAATATTTAAAAGCGCTGGTGTGATCAGGTCTTGATGATAAGGCGGATCAATAAAAATTAGGTTGAATAAGCCTTGGTCCTTTGACACGTTTATAGCGTTCTGAGTTAAGTAAATAGTATTTGCTGGATTGTTAATGAGGGCAGTATTTTTTCTTATTAATTTCATGGATGCTTGGCTCTTATCAACAAAAGTCACGTGGCCTGCCTCGCGCGAAAGGGCTTCAACACCCAAGGCCCCTGATCCCGAAAATAAATCAAGAACTCTTGACCCCCTTATACCGGGTCCATTTCCATGTTGGATAATATTGAAAAGCGTTTCGCGCATGCGGTCTGTGGTAGGTCTGATTTTGTCATTATCTGGAGCTATTAATATCATACCCCGATATTTTCCACCTATTATTCTCATTTTAACCTAGATTGAAGTTTTCTTGCTGGGGCATTTTTATTTTGATCTTTTGTTGGCGATCGATGTTTATTTTTAGGTTTTGCATTTTTCTTTGGTTTTATTTTTGCCCAGCCTGTACCCTTGGACTTTGGTTTTTCAGGCACCACGTGCTCATTTACTTCCATACCAAGCATTTGAAAATAACCTGCACAATTTTGTTTAAGTAGACTTACTGCTACTTCTTCTACACTACCGCGTTGGAGAGTTTTAAGTTCAAATGGTCCGTATGAAGTTCTGAGTAGTCGCGTTACTGTAAGACCTGCATATTCAAGAAGTTTACGTACCTCACGATTTTTACCCTCTTTGATGCGGATTGTAAGCCACTGATTGACACCTTCTTTGCGCTCATCAAGTTCTACTTCAACGCTACGGTAATTAGTGCCATCGATTGTGACACCTTTAGTTATTTCTTCGAGCCGTTTATGGTGGAAGCGACCATTGACACGCACCCGGTATGACCTGACCCAACCAGTTGATGGAAGTTCAAGCCATCTGGCTAATCCTCCGTCATTGGTAAGAAGTAATAGACCTTCGGTATTTAGATCAAGTCTTCCTATAGATATAACTCGGGGCATATTATCAGGTAGTGCTTCGAATATTGTTGGTCTACCACCCGGATCATAGTATGTGGTTAATCGGCCTGTTGGTTTATGATAAATCCATAAACGTGCAGCTTCGGGTGCGTTTACTTTTTGATCGTCGACGGTAATACCTTGAACTGATTTAATCAGTGTCGCTGGACTTTGTACAGTTTTACCATCAATTTTTACCATTCCAGCGTCAATCATGCGTTCTACTGCGCGGCGTGATCCAACGCCTGATCGTGCAAGAACTTTAGCGATGCGTTCACCGTTATTTTTATCTAGTTCAATCATAATGATCACAACATAGGGTAAGCAGTAAAAAATGCAATCTTTGCTTGACCTTTTTCGTCTGCTTCCGCAAGCTGCTAGAATGTTCTCATTTGATAATACGTATATGAAGCTTGCCATTGCAGAAGCTATTAAAGCATCTAGGAGGGGTGAAGTTCCTGTTGGTGCAGTTATTGTTTGTCGTCTAAAAAACGAAGTTATCTCTTCTGCTTCAAATAGAGTGATTGAGTTTATGGACCCTACCGCTCATGCTGAAATGATTGCAATAAGAAAGGCCTGCCAATTTAGGGGTAGTGAGAGGCTGATTGATTGCGACCTTTACGTCACTCTCGAGCCCTGTCCGATGTGTGCTCAAGCTATTTCATTTGCTCGTATTAAGCGACTTTATTTTGGAGCTGCAGATAAAAAGGGTGGTGGAGTTGAGAATGGAGCAATTGTATTTAACGCAAAAAGCTGTCACCATAAACCAGAAATTTATGGTGATATTATGGCGGAAAGTTCAGAAAAATTATTAAGAAATTTTTTTAAGGATCGAAGATAAATGAATAGTAACGAATTTTTATCAAAAGCGGAGCTGATTGCTCTCCTAGAGCAATATTACACTCTGACACTAAACTGGCTTAATACAAACCTGTTTACCCTAGAAAGTTTTATCCAACTTGTCGTTATTTTTATATTGTTTATAATTAGTTACAGTGCCGCTCAAAACTTTTCTCCTTTTGTACACAAAGTACTCACAGGAAAAATAATTTATAGGAAATCTGAAAGATTTTTAAAAGCTACGTATTTACCTGTTATGTGGTGGGCATTGGTATTCATTGCATGGATAGTTGCTGACAGCCTGAGTACGCCGATCATTCTATTTAGAATGGCCATTACGCTAATTTCGGTGTGGATAGCTATTCGATTGGTAACTTTGATGATTGAAAGCGATACCGTATCGCGATTTATCCGAGTTGTCGTTTGGAGTATGGCGATCCTCAATATTCTTGGTTTACTAGAGCCTTTTGTTACATTTTTATCTCTTATGACCTTTAATTTTGGTGCTACTACCATAAGTGCTCTAACCATAATAACTGGGATCACCAGTATGATTGTGCTGATTTGGGCCGCATTGTTGGTATCTAGTATTATAGAAACAAAACTTCGGGAATCACCCACCGTCACTCCGTCTGCTAGAGTGCTGCTCAGTAAATTATCACGTATAGTTCTTGTAGTACTCTCCTTCATATTTGCTATATCTAGCATGGGAATTGATTTGACAGCTTTAGCTGTCTTTGGGGGTGCAATTGGTGTTGGTCTTGGGTTTGGTCTTCAGAAGGTCGTATCAAACTTTATTAGTGGTGTTATCTTGCTTTTAGATAAGTCAATAAAGCCTGGTGATGTTATTGAAATTTCAGGTACATACGGACGCATTAATAAGTTAGCGGCGCGCTATACGTCAGTAATTTCTCGTGACGGGCGTGAACATCTGGTGCCAAATGAAGATATAATTACTCAACCCGTTATAAATTGGACGTTTTCTGATAAGAAGGTCCGACGGCACTTACCAGTTAATGTATCTTATGAAAGTGACCTTGAAAAGGCTATGGGATTAATGCTGGAGGCAGCAATAGAATCCCATCGGGTTATTAAGGATCCAAAGTCGCGTGTTCTTATCAAAGGCTTTGGCGATAATGGTATCGACCTCGAATTAAGAATATGGATTAGGGATAGTGAAAACGGAGTTTCTAACATTACTAGTGAAATTTATTTGGCAATATGGAATAAGTTTAATGCGGGAGGAATAGACTTTCCCTATCCTCAACGCGATATTCATATTGTTTCTAATAAAACACGTACTGAGAAAATATAGGTTTACTTCTTTTCTTTAAGGACATCTTTTAGAAATGTAATGAAGTTTGTAAAGCTGTGCTCAACTTCTTCCATATGATCCTCAAGGTGATCAATTTCTGAATGTTGATTATCTATCTTTCTGTTAACTAGCTCTTCTTGCAGCTCTCCTAATGTAACTTTGGTATGTTTGATAAGCTTCTTTAGTTTTTTAGTAGTTAAGGATTCATATTCTTCGTGGGTCATAATATATTTCCTTAGTTAAAATTGATTTGTAACAAAAATTAGTATGGCGGGTAGTCCAAAGAAAACTCCTAAAATGTAAAGCAGTGCTATTGTTTTTCTTTCTGTGGCAACTTGCGCTATCCATAATGCGCCGCGTATAGGAATTTTTCGTAGATTTTTAATGCCATAAATAAGTAAAACTGCACTTGTGTTATAAAATAGATGGACCAAAGCAATTTGTAAGGCAAATACAGCTGCTTCGCCAGATATGGCTGTTGCGGCTAGCAGTGCTGTAATTGTGGTTCCTATATTCGCACCTAGTGTGAACGGATAGATTTGCTTGAGACGAAAGACCCCGGTTCCTGCGAGCGGCACCATCAAACTGGTAGTCGTTGACGATGATTGGACTAAAACGGTAATTACTGCACCTGAGAATATACCAGCGATAGGTCCCTTTCCGATAGCGTTGT
>CAJQRG010000063.1 GCA_905612225.1 Emcibacteraceae bacterium
GTTGGACATGAAAATTATGAGTAATAAAAGTTGGAATAACATCTCACCAGCTACTAAGGCTGTATGGGCAGGTGAGGAGGGAACTTTTGTTGAAGGGGCCGCGCAAGTCCCTATAGTCAATAGTGTTTCATATAGTTATGACGATCTTGATGAATGGTTTGATGTAGCAACTGGAAAACGAAAAGGGCATATTTATAGTAGAAATACTAATCCGACAGTAACCGTTTTTGAAGAAAAAATGCGCATCCTCGAAGGTGCTGAAGCGGCGACTAGTTTTGCTACAGGAATGGCTGCTATTAGCAATATTTTATTCAGTCTCCTCTCCCCAGGTCAACACGTTGTTTCCGTTAAAGACACATACGGAGGAACCAGCGTAGTTTTTCTGGATCATTTACCGCGCTTTAACATTAATGTCACTATGTGTGAAACCCATGACCAAGATGCTATAGAGGCTGAAATCTTTAGAGAATGTGACCTTCTTTATCTAGAAACTCCGACAAACCCGACTATGAAAATTCTTGACCTAAAACGTCTTATAGCAGCAGGAAAGAAAGTGGGAGCAATTATCGTCGTCGATAACACATTTGCTACTCCAATTAATCAAAATCCATTAGCCTTGGGTGCTGATCTTGTTGTTCACAGCGCAACAAAATTTATTGGTGGACATTCAGATGCGCTTGGCGGCATTGTTTGTGGTAGCGCAGATTTGATCAAAAAAATATATGAATTTCGGGAAATTAATGGTGCTACACTAGATGCCAACTCTGCTTATTTACTTCTTCGAGGTCTTAAAACGTTAGATATCCGCATACAAAAGCAAAATAAAAATGCTATGTCGTTAGCAAAATTTTTATTAAATCACGATAAAGTTGACCAAGTATTTTATCCTGGACTTGAAAGTGATATTGGTCATGAAATTGCTAAAGGACAGATGAAAGGTTTCAGTGGTATGGTGAGCTTTTCTCTTAAGGGTGGTTTTGATGCGGTTCGCAACTTTTTACCACAAATTCGCTTTGCTCACCGTGCTGCACATCTTGGTGGAGTTGAAACTATTGTAGGGCCTCCACGAACCACCAGTCATGTGGAGCTAAGTGAGAAGCAACGGCAGGACCTTGGTATACCCGAATCGTTAATCCGTTGTTCTGTTGGCATTGAAGCCATAGAAGATATTATTGCTGATTTTGATCAAGCCTTAAATAGCATATAAGGTAGTAAGTATGTCATTAGAGCTTAAAAATATATCTCTTGCGGTTGAAGGTCACCCGCATATTTACCAAACCAACTTGAAACTTGAAAAAGCAACAATGAATGTATTGCTTGGGCCAACACTCTCCGGCAAAACAACTTTGATGCGCATAATGGCTGGTCTTGAAAAACCAAGTAGTGGACAAATTATTTGGAATGGCGAAGATATAACAAACCGCCGTCTACAAGATCGTGATGTCGCAATGGTTTATCAGCAATTTATAAATTACCCAACTTTGAGTGTTTATGAAAATATAGCCTCTCCCCTTCGGGTAATGAATAAAAATAAACACGAAATTGAAATTTCAGTAAAAAATGCGGCAGAACTTTTAAAAATAGGCTCATACCTTGACAGAAAACCAACGGAACTTTCAGGTGGGCAACAGCAAAGGTGTGCACTAGCCCGCGCTCTTGTCAAAGGGGCCGGACTTGTACTCCTTGATGAACCCCTTGCCAACCTTGACTATAAACTTCGTGAAGAACTTCGTGAAGAAATTCCTAAAATTTTTGAACGTTCAGGAGCTATATTTGTTTATGCTACCACCGAACCAGAAGAGGCCCTCCTGCTTGGTGGCAATACAGCGGCTTTATTTGAAGGACGGATTAGACAATTTGGTAAAACTAGCCAAGCTTATCGCAACCCAAAAGATATTATAACGGCAGATGTATTTTCAAACCCTCCAATGAATTTTTTAAAATTTAGTAAAATATATGAAAATATTACTTTTGAAGGTGGTGTTTCACTCACGAAAATAGATCATTTATCAAATCTGCCTGATGGTGATTACGTAGCTGGATTTAGACCAAACCATCTCGATCTTACTAGAAAAAGAGCTGATCAAATAAAATTTTCAGTTAGAATAAATGTTACGGAAATTACAGGTTCTGAAACATTTATACATATAGACTATACCGGAAAAAAGTGGATTGGTTTGGTTCAAGGAGTTCATAACCTAGAGCCTGCTGCCGAAATTTCTGTTTATCTTGATCCTGCGCATATCTATATATTTTTAGAAGACGGAAATTTAGAAATTTCTGCTTCTTATGCTACGAAAGTGAAATAATGGCAAAAATAACTCTTTCAAATCTGGCTCATAGTTATCTTAACAATCCAAATCATGATGATGATTATGCATTAAAAACATTAAATCACGAATGGACGGATGGGACTGCTTATGCACTACTTGGTCCCTCCGGATGCGGAAAAACAACCCTCTTAAATCTGATCTCGGGTCTACTTACCCCGAGCAAGGGAAAAATATTATTTGATGGAAATGACGTAACAGAATTAAAAACAGCGGCGAGAAATATTGCTCAAGTTTTCCAATTTCCAGTTATATATGACACAATGACAGTTCGAGAAAACCTTTCTTTTCCCCTCAAAAATAGAGGAATGAAAAAAGATTATATTGAAAAAAGAGTAATCGAGGTTGCAGATGCAATTTCACTAAGTAATATTCTTGATAAGAAAGCAAACGGCCTAACTGCAGATATTAAACAAAAAATAAGCCTTGGCCGCGGTTTAGTTCGTGAAGATGTAAGTGCTATTTTATTTGATGAACCACTTACAGTGATTGATCCTCACATGAAATGGCAATTACGGACCCAAATAAAGGAAATTCATAAAAATCTTGGTCATACGATGATTTATGTGACCCACGACCAAACAGAAGCACTTACATTCGCTGATAAAGTAATTGTTATGTTTGAAGGTGAGGTATTACAAATTGCTTCAGCAGCTGAATTATTTGAACGTCCCGAACATACATTTGTAGGATATTTTATAGGTTCGCCAGGAATGAATATTCTACCTGTAACCATTGAAGAAGGTAATGCAGTTCTTGGAGGTCATAACATAATGCTCAATGCAAAATATAAAAAGTTAAACGGTAAAATTGAGCTTGGTATCCGTCCTGAGTTTGTAACCTTAACAAATGATCCTTTTGCACTGCCTGTTACAATCGATAGAGTTGAAGATGTAGGTCATTACAAAATAGCACGTGCTCGCTTTCAAAATCATCAAATAAATATTATTTTAAACGAGTGCGATGAGATTAAATCAGCTACAACCCATGTAATATTTGATAAGAAAAAAATAAATATTTATCAAGATGATTGGAGAGTTAAACCATGAAAAAAACCCGAAATCAAAAGGCTTGGTTCATGGTTTTGCCAGTTCTTATTTTGGTTGCATTCTCGGCGATAATTCCGTTAATGACAGTTGTTAATTACTCTGTACAAGACACATTCGGTAATAATAATTTTTTCTGGGTTGGGTTAGAATGGTTTGAAGAAATTCTCGCGTCTGAACGTGTGCATGATGCGCTTGGCCGTCAGGTCACTTTTACAGCTATAATTTTGGCCATTGAAGTACCCTTAGGAATTTTTATTGCTCTACATATGCCTAAGAAAAGTGGCTTTTGGTCCTCCCTTTGTTTAGTACTACTTGCACTGCCACTACTTATCCCATGGAATGTTGTAGGTACCATATGGCAAATATTTGGCCGAATTGATATTGGACTTCTTGGATATACATTAGATAAAATAGGAATAAATTATAATTATACCCAAAACGCACTTGATGCATGGATTACAATTATAATAATGGATGTGTGGCATTGGACATCGCTAGTAGTTCTTTTAAGTTATGCAGGGCTACGCTCCATACCAGATTCATACTATCAGGCTGCGAAAATTGATCAAGCCAGCGGCTGGGCCGTCTTTCGGCACATAGAACTTCCAAAAATGAAGGGTGTGCTTTTAATAGCTATTCTACTAAGGTTTATGGATAGTTTTATGATTTATACTGAACCTTTTGTAGTCACTGGCGGTGGTCCTGGTAATGCTACTACTTTTCTTTCCATAGATCTCGTTAAAATGGCCATCGGTCAATTTGACCTTGGTCCAGCAGCTGCGTTCTCTCTTATTTATTTCCTTGTTATTTTATTAGTGTCCTGGGCATTTTATACAGTAATGATGAGTATGGATAAGGAAAATGACATATGAAAATTAATAATTCAGCTATCATTATAGTCCTTTATATTCTCTTTTTGATGTTGCCAATATATTGGCTTTTAATAATGAGCCTTAAGACTAATCAGGAAATACTTTCTACTTTTAATTTATGGCCAGAAAACTTAACATTTAATAATTATAAAGTGATATTTACAGATCCTAGTTGGTATGGAGGCTACATAAATTCTATTATTTATGTGGTTATGAATACTATTATATCACTTAGTGTGGCCATCCCAGCCGCCTATGCCTTTAGCCGTTATACTTTCCTTGGCGACAAACATCTTTTTTTCTGGCTTCTAACCAACCGTATGGCACCACCTGCAGTATTTGCACTACCATTTTTTCAGCTTTACTCGAGTGTTGGCTTATTTGATACTCACATTGCAGTTGCCCTTGCACATACTTTATTTAATGTACCGCTTGCAGTTTGGATTTTAGAGGGCTTCATGCGAGGGGTACCAAGAGAAATTGACGAAACCGCCTACCTTGATGGTTATAGCTTCTTTGCATTTTTTAGAAAAATATTTCTACCGCTGATTGCACCAGGTATCGGTGTAGCAGCCTTTTTCTGCTTTATGTTTTCTTGGGTCGAGCTCCTTCTTAGCCGGACCCTAACATCGGTAGATGCCAAGTCAATAGCGGCTACAATGACCAGGACTGCTTCTGCATCAGGTCTTGATTGGGGTGTACTTGCCGCTGCAGGCATGCTGACTATCATTCCAGGAGCCTTAGTTATATATTTCGTTAGAAACTATATTGCCAAGGGTTTTGCAATGGGGAGAGTATAATGGACCTATCTTGGATGGGCTGGACTATGCCGACAGCAATATTTTTTATTTCAATTGCATGTGCTCTTATTATTATGTTTATTTGGAGTATAAAAGCCCCACAAGAGCCGCGTCTTGGAATTTTAAGGATTGAGACAACACCGGGAGACCGCTTATTTATAAGTCTATTGGGTTCGGCGTTTATTTGTTTATTTTCGCTTGCGATGTTCGGCTCACCCCTATGGTGGGAACTTGGTGTCTGTTTTACATATGGTGCCGCAGTATTTAAATGGGTTTAAGGATTTAATAATGAAGAATAGTTTTAAAGTAGCAATAATAACACTTGCGATGACAACGAATTCAATTGCAGATGATACCACGACAGATAAATGGATTAAAGAATTTCAGCCCTCCTCACTATCCAAAGTAGAACAAAAAGCAGAAATTAACTGGTTTATAGAGGCATCAAAGCCTTATAAAGGCATGGAAATAAATGTAGTTTCAGAAACTATCGCTACTCATGAATATGAAGCAAAAACTCTCGCTGCTGCATTCACAGAATTAACAGGTATAAAAATCACTCATGATTTGATTGGCGAAGGGGATGTTATAGAAAAACTGCAGACCCAGATGCAATCCGGTGAAAATATTTATGATGCTTACATCAATGATAGTGATTTAATAGGCACCCACTGGCGATATAAACAAGCAAGAAACTTGACGGACTTTATGGCTGGAATAGGAAAAGATGTAACCAATCCGGGATTAGACCTTGATGACTTTATTGGCATATCTTTTACCACGGGACCGGATGGTAAACTTTACCAGCTTCCTGATCAGCAATTTGCCAACCTTTATTGGTTTCGTCATGATTGGTTTACCGATCCAAAAAATATGGCAGATTTTAAAATTAGATATGGTTATAGCCTTGGTGTTCCCGTTAACTGGTCTGCCTATGAGGATATTGCAGAGTTTTTTACTGGGCGTATAATAGATGGTAAAAAAGTCTTTGGCCACATGGATTATGGGAAAAAAGACCCATCCCTTGGTTGGCGCTTTACAGACGCATGGATGTCAATGGCCGGTATGGGCGATAAAGGTGAACCAAATGGCCTTCCAGTCGATGAGTGGGGTATTCGTGTAAATGATAACTCCCAACCTGTAGGTTCCTGTATGGCCCGTGGCGGAGCAACCAATAGTCCCGCCGCCGTTTATGCGCTAGAAAAATATGTTGAATGGCTTAAAAAGTATGCTCCACCCGCCGCAGCTGGAATGGTTTTTTCAGAAGCCGGACCAGTCCCAGCACAGGGAAATATCGCACAGCAAATGTTTTGGTATACAACTTTTACACCAGATATGGTGAAAGAAAACACCCCAGTCGTTAACAACGATGGTACACCTAAGTGGCGTATGGCTCCATCTCCACACGGTGCATACTGGTCAGAAGGTACTAAAATTGGTTATCAAGATGCTGGTTCATGGACACTAATGAAATCAACGCCAGATAGGCGTGCTAAAGCAGCATGGCTGTATGCTCAGTTTGTTACCTCAAAAACTGTTGATGTAAAAAAATCACATCTCGGACTTACCTTTATTCGCGAAAGTACAATAAATCACTCGTCATTTACGGACCGAGCACCAAATCTAGGTGGCCTGGTTGAGTTTTATCGCTCCCCTGACCGCATACGCTGGTCACCGACAGGAACAAATATCCCTGATTATCCAAAATTAGCTCAACTTTGGTGGCAAAATATCGGTGACGCATCATCTGGTGAAAAAACAGCACAAGAAGCGCTCAACGCACTTTGTTTTGCCCAAGAAAAACTTTTAAGAAGATTAGAGCGTTCGGGTGCTCAGGGTAACCTTGGTCCTAAAATGAATGACGAAAAAGGTGCGGATTACTGGCTCGACCAACCTGGCGCGCCAAAAGAAAAGATCTTAAACGAAAAACCATCCCCTATTACAATTGGGTATGACGAGCTCATCAAGTCTTGGCAATGATTAAAGGAGACTAAACTCGTTCGATAACCATGGCAATACCCTGACCAACCCCCACACACATCGTACAGAGGGCTCGCTTTCCTCCTGTCCTCTCTAGTTGATTGACTGCTGTTATTATAAGGCGAACTCCACTCATACCGAGAGGGTGACCGAAGGCAATAGCGCCCCCCTGAGGGTTAATGCGTGGGTCATCATCAGATATGCCAAGAGTTCGAGTACATGCAAGGACCTGTGCTGCAAAGGCCTCATTAAGTTCAAGTATATCCATATCATTCAAGCTTAAACCAAGTCTGGTAAGCAACTTTTGACTGGCAGGAACTGGGCCAATGCCCATAGTCCGCGGTGGTACACCAGAAACGGCCATACCTATGATCCGAGCACGCGGGGTAAGCCCATGTTTATGGGCTGCATTTTCCGAAGCAATAAGGGTCGCAGCAGCACCATCATTTATACCAGACGCATTTCCGGCAGTAACTGTTCCGCCTGCAAAAATAGGGCGGAGTTTAGCTATTTTTTCCATAGATGATACACGTGGATGCTCATCTTGATCTACAATGATGGGATTATTTCTTTTTTGTGGAACAGTAACAGCTATTATTTCCTTAGCTATGTAACCTTCTGCGATAGCAGCTGCAGCTTTTTTTTGACTCCAAAACGCGAACTTATCCTGATCTTCCCGACTTATTCCTAACTCATTTACAAGATTTTCAGCAGTTTTTGGCATTACGTCAGTGCCAAAGGCATTATCAAATTTTGTATTGATAAACCGCCATCCCATTGTTGTATCTTCCAGTTTTTGGATGCGTCCAAAAGGAGTTTCTGATTTTCCCATAACAAAAGGAGCACGGGACATACTTTCAACGCCACCAGCAATCATTAATTCACCCTCAGAGGCCACTATTGCATTGGCGGCAATGCCGATCGCATTAAGACCAGAACCACACAATCTATTCACGGTAGTTGCGGCAACTTCCTGAGGAAGACCAGATAGTAATGCTGCCATTCTACCGACATTACGGTTATCTTCACCAGCCTGATTGGCACAGCCATAAACAACATCATCAACAGCTTCCCAATCAACATTTTTATTTCTTTCCATTAACGCCGAAATAGGAACTGCTGCAAGATCATCAGCGCGAACAGCAGCAAGACCTCCACCATAGCGGCCAACCGGTGTGCGAATTGCATCACAAATAAAAGCGTCTTTCATAAATCCGTCCTTTAAAATTGGTTTTTCATTTTATTCAATCCACCAAGCACTGCCTCGGCAAGTCTATCAATTTCTTTTTCAGCCATCACGGTAGAAAGCACACCAGAGCATGTATTTATCATCATAATACCATCATCAAACAAATGATTAAGTAGTGTTTTAGTTAGTATTTTTTCACGTTGATTAACATAACCATCACGGTAACTTGATGGTTCCTCTGATTTCATATGAACACGGAACATTGAACCAGCACCTGTAACACAAGCAGGCACATCAGCAATATTTATTGCCTCACGAATTGATTTTCTTGCATAATCAGCAAGTAAATTAATTTTGACCAGCGCCTCCTTATCAAATAAATCCATTGCCACCCGGCCTGCGGTCATTGTGATCGGATTAGCAGAGAATGTACCAGAATGAGGAAATAACACTTTTTCAGTCAAGGGGTTCATTACATCCATTACATCAGCTCGGCCAGCAAGGGCACCCACAGGAAAGCCGCCACCAATCATTTTACCCATGGCAGTAAGATCCGGGTTTATGCCCTCAAACCATTCTTGAGCTCCGCCATAATTCATGCGGTAGGTAATGACTTCATCAAATACCAGCAAGCTATCATTTTTACGTGTCCAATTATAAACAGCACGAACAAAATCTTCTTTTGCAGGAATAAGACCAATGCGGTGAGGAAGAAGATCTAGTACTACACACGCAAGATTATCGGCATTTTCATCAAGAATTTTTATGGCCCGTTCCGTATCATTAAAAGGGATTATTACCACATCATCAAGTGCAGACTGAGGTGTACCATGGGCAACTGGAACGCTACTTGGGCTATCAGCATCGCCCCAATTGTCTGGTTTTGATGTTTGACTTACCTCAGCGTAATCATAAAGGCCATGATAAGCACCTTCAGCTTTGGCAATTTTTGACCGTCCAGTAAATGCACGCGCTGCTTTAAGACAACTCATCACCGCCTCAGTACCAGAATTCACAAAACGCATTTTTTCAAAGCTGTCACTTCTGTTAACTATATGTTCAGCGTAAAGCACTTCCGCTTCAGTACCAATTGTGAAGGCGGTGCCTTTAGCTAACTGAGCTGCAACAGCTTCAGTAATAGCCGGGTGTGCGTGTCCGTGAATAAGTGAACACATATTATTAGCAAAATCGACGCGCTCAACCCCTTCAATATCCGTTACATAACAGCCCTCACCTTTCTCAACGTAAAGGGGGTGTGGTTTTTTAAGGATCGTATTACGACTGCAGCCACCAGGCATTACTTTAAGACCACGATCATATAAATCTGAACTTTTTGACATTTTTATTCTCCTTTAAACTGCAATAAGCCTGCAGCCTGTTCTTTCTTGAACATATTCAAAACTAACGCCAGGGGCGAGCTCGATAATCTTAAACCCAAGTGGCGTTACATCAATAACAGCGAGGTCAGTGTATATTCGCTTCACCACACCAACACCAGTAAGCGGAAATGTACATTTACCTACTAGCTTAGGGTAACCTTTATTAGTAACATGCTGCGATATAACATTAATGATTTTAACGCCAGCTACTAAGTCCATAGCGCCTCCAACCGCAGGAATAGAGTCAGGATTACCAGTGGACCAATTAGCAAGGTCACCATTTTCAGCAACCTGCATTGCACCAAGAACACAAATATCAATATGATTACCACGGATCATCGAAAAACTATCTGCATGATGAAAATACGAGGCGCCTGGAACTGCAGTAACTAATTTTTTTCCGGCATTAATTAACTCAGGATCCTCTTGACCTTCTTTGGGAGCGTCTCCCATGCCAAGTAAACCGTTTTCTGTATGGTAGATCACTTCGCGGCCTTCAGGTACATAACGAACAACTTTTTCTGGAATTCCAATACCCAGGTTCACATATGCACCATTAGGAATGTCCTGTGCTGCTCGTTCCGCCATTTGATCTCGGCTCCAGCCAATATTTTGCTCACTCATGGATAAACCTCCCCAGCTGAAACAAGCACAGATTCGAGCAGTGGATTAGATATTATTACTACCTGATCAACAAAAACACCGGGAGTGACCACCACCTCAGGATCAATATCACCAATCGAAACAAACTCTTTTGTTTGAACGATCGTGTTCTCTGCAGCCATGGCCATAATTGGAGCAAAATTCCGTGCTGTTTTATTGTAAATAAGATTACCGTAACGATCCGCCTTAAGACATTTAATCAACGCAAAGTCTGCAGTAAGGCCGTATTCAAGAACGTAGTCACGTCCGTTAATATTACGAACCTCTTTGCCGTCAGCAAGAGGGGTACCAACAGACGTTGCAGTGTAAAATGCGGGGACACCAGCTCCGCCAGCACGTATGCGCTCGGCGAGCGTTCCTTGCGGAACTAATTCAAGTTCAATTTCATTTTTTCTGTAAAGATTAGGAAAGACGAGTGAATTTGCTGATTTTGGAAATGAACAAATCATTTTAGCAACACGCTTATTTTCTATTAGTGCAGCTAGCCCCACATGGCCTGAACCCGTGTTATTATTAATAACAGTCAGGTTTTTAGCACCTTGATCAATCAACCCATGAATTAGTTCGATGGGACTTCCCGCCTCACCGAAACCTCCTATCATAACAGTTGCGCCATCATAAATTTTTGACACAGCAGCTTCGACCGAGCTTACTTGTTTATTAATCATAAACTTAAATTCCCTGAGCCCTAGGCTTTAATATCAAAGAGACCTGCTTCATCATAAATGACGCGATCTTTATATCCATCAAACCAAATAGCATCAGGGTTGCGACCAACAATGGCAACCTGACCTTTTTTGGGCGCATCCTTTGATGAACGCAACACTTTAAAAATTACTACACCATTCTCACCACCGGGGACGCCCTCCATTGGCTCATTTGTCACGGCAGCAACTTCTGTTTTTCCGTAATAATGGGTAATAGAAAGACGAGCGTGTGCTTCAACGCCAGATAGACCGCGCTGCGATGTATTAAGAAGGTTCCATGCCTCTTCAATGGGTACATTAAATGCTTTATGCCCAACAATATCACGGCCACAGAAAAAATAATGGTTTTCAACTTTATTGCGGCGTAGCTCTCGCTGCATAATGCGAAGTGCGTCAGCATCATTATTTATATTTTTAATAATAGGCGATTGATTATCAACAGTTATAAAACCGCGTTTGCCAAACTCATTAATCGCGCGTTTCGTAGCATCAACCCACTTAAGTCCACCGCCAGGAAGATCTATAAAATTACCATCTTTGTCTTTTTCTAGAAACTCGTCAGGATGATTAAAGTGGATCATGAAACGAAGTTTTGTTTCTGGATATGATTCATGAAAACTATCAACCATTTTAAAGAAGCTATCATCAAATCTTTGGGGGAAGAAAGCTAGTTCTTTGGTGCCCAAACGAATACTTTCTATACCCGCTTCTGCAAGAGCACCCCACCATGAGGCAATCCCTTTATTAGCAAGAACCATCGGATCACCGCCAGACATAAGAATTTCGCGGAGTTTTTCACGGCCAGTTTCTGGGTGAATTCCCCCAGCCTCTTCAACCAATCTATTGTGTTCTAAAATATACTCAACAAGATCAGGAATTTGAGCGAGGCCTTTAGCTTGGATTGAACCGTCTTCACGGACGATCTCTTTCTTGGCTATAAGTTCTTCACGGTAGCAAAAACGGCAATGAGCAGAGCATGTGCCAGCCACATAGATTAGACCAAGTTCGTACTTATGAATAAGGCCTTCAATAGGACTATAACTCATTTGTTTACCTGGGTCTTCCGAACCATCAAGGTCAAAGGTTTCTTTGGGGCTAGCTTTAATAAGTGTACGAATAGAGTTACTTACACGGGCACGCTCAAAATAATGTCGGGTCATTTTTACTGGCATACGAGCTTCGAGGTCACGATTTGTGCCTTTTAAATTAGCAATAGCATCGATCTCCTCTTGGCTGTAAAAATCTTTCATATCATCATCAACTTTTCCATCAACAAATTTTTTAAGGCCAGAAACAATACCTCTGTCATATTTAGCATTTTCTATCTTTGCAAGGAATTCTGCTTCCCGGTCGGATGGAATATGTTTTTTTCTAATTGGCTTTTGTACATTCATAATAGATGTTCCCTATTTACGTTGTTTTTACTTTATAAAGACTTTAGTGTATATTACCAAAACTCACGTTTTTAAATTACTAAGAATAAATAATTAATCTAAATTACATAACTACATTCAATTTAACAACTAATACTTATGCATAAGTTGATGAGGTTTAGTAATGGAAATGATAAAAATGTTACGTCAACGAAGACTTATACCTAGCACTAGCATGTTAATGGCATTTAATGCATCTGCTCGAAACAATAGTTTTACGGAAGCGGCTAAAGATCTCAACCTGACCCAAGGCGCTATAAGTCGACAGGTAAATGCACTTGAGCTGCAACTTGGTGTTAAATTATTTTACAGAATAAAAAAATCAATAAAACTTACGGAAGTTGGTAAAATATATGCTAAAGAAATTAATAACGCACTTAAAAGTATCCGTAACGCGTCTCTAAGCGCAGTAAGTGACGTTCATGGGCAAATACTTAACCTTGCTATTTTACCAACGTTTGCAACACGATGGCTGATGCCTAAATTTCCAAAATTTCTTGAAAAAAATCCACAAATTACGATTAATTTTACTAGTAAGCTATCACCTTTTGATTTTTCTGAGGAAAGTCTCCATTCAGCTATTCACTTTGGTCACCCAGACTGGCCCGGAACAGTGGGTACTTTTTTAATGAATGAAGAAGCGGTTCCAGTTGCTGCACCATCATTTATGGGAAACCACACCGTTCGTAATATAGATGAAATTCAGAGTATGCCCCTCCTACATCTTGAAACCAGACCCAATGCTTGGCCAGGCTGGTTTGAACAAAACGGTCTAACTTCGCCTACCGACAGGGGGATGATCCTCGAGCAGTTTTCTATGGTAACTCAGGCTGCCATCGCTGGAATGGGAGTTGCTATGCTTCCCCACTTTCTTATTAAAACCGAACTGGAACGTGGAGAACTTGAAATTTTAATGGATATACCACTTCAAAATAGCGCTGGATATCACCTTATTACTCCAAAAAACTATAATAATTATGCGCCTGTTGTAGCGCTTCGCAACTGGCTACTTGAACAAGTTATAGTTTAAATGGCGTCCGGTTGGTTTTCTGGCACAGCCTCTTCAAAGGCTCGAATTCTCAAACATTCCTCGTTAATTCTTAAAATTGTTGGATAGTCAGAAAGATTACATTTAAATCTATTAGCGTTATAGACTTGGGGGACTAAAAGGCAGTCTGCTAAACTAGGTTTGTCACCGTGGCAGAATAACCCTGTTTCTTGCTCAGTCGATAATTTCTTTTCAAGCGCGGTAAAATCCTGTTTTACCCAATGGTGATACCATAGGGTTACACCATCTTGATCAAAACCATTTTTTAAATACTTAAGAATTCTTAAATTCAAAAGTGGATGTATCTCACAGGCAATAGCATATGAAATAGATTGAATTCGAGCCCGTTCATCAGGATCCTTAGGAAGTAATCTGTAATTAGGGGATATATAATCAAGGTATTCCAAAATCGACATAGACTGAGAAATTACCTTACCATTTACTTCCAACGTAGGAACAAGGCCCTGCGGGTTCTTACAAATAAATTCTTCAGTTTTATGTTCATCCTTGGACAGTGCATAATTTTTTTGTTTATAACTCAGCCCTTTTAAATTCAAGCCAATTCTCACCCTATAAGAAGCTGAACTCCGCCACATACCATGTAAAATAATGTCAGACAATTTTTGTCTCCAATTCAGTTAGGCCCTCAATACCAACTCGAATTACATCACCTTTCATAATAGGACCCACACCTTCAGGTGTTCCAGTATAAATGAGATCGCCAGGCATTAACGTAAATAATGTAGACAAGTTTGCAATAACTTCTGGTACCGACCAAATTAATTTATTTATATTACTATCCTGCTTGATATCTCCATTCACAGTGAGCCAAATACGAGAATTTTCGATGTCAGAAATCTGATTTATTGGGTGGATTTCAGCACAAGGTGCCGAATGATCAAAGGCTTTGCTTGCGTCCCAAGGCCGACCTTTTAATTTTGCTGCTGATTGAAGGTCCCGACGCGTCAAGTCATTGCCAACTGCATATCCATATACATGTTGAAGAGCATCCTCTCTTTTTACATCTTCACATTCTTTTCCAATTGCAACAACAAGCTCGGCTTCAAAATGAAAGTTATTTGTTTTGGGTGGGTAAGGTATAGAAACCCTACTATCAACCACAGCATCATTTGGTTTTGTAAAGTAAAATGGCAATTCGCAATCAGGATTATGACCCATTTCACGGGCGTGTGCAGCATAATTTCTGCCAACGCAGAAAATCCGCCGGACTGCAAAGCGGTCGTCACTTCCGTGGATGGCAACACTTGCAGGAGTGGGAGTATCAAAAATATAATTCATAAACTAAAAATCCTAATTTTACTTTTATTTATTTTGCGATCATCACCCATAACCGTAGAGCTTTTTGCAACGGACGATCTAAATAACTAAATAAGACAAAGTGATCATACATCTTGACGATCTATGATTTTTTTCAACATAGATTTAAGCATATCAACGTCCTCATTACTGTAACCGTCAAGTACTTCTTTTTCTAGTCTCTGGGCCCGGCGTTGAACATCTTTTAAGTGTTCATTACCTGCTTGTGAAAGAGCAAGTTGATCATTGTTGAGTTTGTTTAAATAGCCATTATTACATAACCAAGCTACTGATTTAGTTACAGCTGCAATATCAATGCGAATTGCCTTACTTAAATCAGCCTTAGTTAGATTAGGAGAATGACTAAGGTGCACAATGATACGTGCATGAGCAATGGGCATTCCCTCATCTTGAAGTTCCCGATAAAATGGATCTGAAATTTCCCAGTAGCTACGTAATAAAAGTGGCACAATGAAATCATCTTTTGAGGAGACATCTTTACCTTCTGGTACTGACATTTTTACTGCTGGGTGACGAGCTGCTACTGTGTATTGACCATTCGTATATAGAAGTGGCTTTTTGTTGCTAGTCTTGAAGTGCTCAACTTCACCAATAAAAATAAGATGATCCCCGCCTTCATAAGTACTAATATTTTTACATTCAAGATGGGCAACGGTGCCAGAGAGTAAAGGAAGATTACATTTACTCTCTAAAAGTTCAATATTATTGAATTTATTTTCACTAGTCCTAGCAAAATTATTTGAGATATCCATCTGATCAGATGCCAGAACATTAACAGCAAAATGCGGGGCGGCTATAAAGGCACCAATACTTTTAGATTTTTTATCGAGGCTCCAAAGCACCATAGGTGGCTCAAGGCTCAGACTGCTGAATGAGTTCACCGTCAGACCAATTTTAGTGCCATCAGGTGCAAGCGCAGTGATAACCGTAATTCCTGTTGCAAATTTTCCAAAACAATTTCTTAGTACTTTTATATCAATATTTTTTATCATTATTTAACCTAAATTTATGGTAATTTATAAATTTTTAAGCTACTTTTACCATTTTTAAGGCGTCTAAAAGCATCTTTTTTTCTTCGTGGGCCACTGAACCATCAACAATTTTCTCTGCTGGAATAACTATGAGACTGTTAGGGTCCCGAATAATTACGTTTCCCAAATTCACTTTGTGAAGTTTAACCTTTTTTACGAAGTGAAGTAATTGCAAAACTTTGCATCGGATTAAGACCAGTATCAATAATTTTTTTGCATAGTGTTACGCTCGTTATAAATGACCCACCTAAGCAGATAGTCTAGATGATTTTCCAAACTAGTTCTTATATTTCATGGTTTTGAAACAATAAATACCTCTCTTTAATAAATTAACCTGCTATTATAATAGGTATTGTTGCAAAAATGGTCTTTATGATCAAGCCCAATAAAGAAACTTATAGTAAAACAGAGTTAAAAATATAATTATGAAGGAAATACTCGAAACTTCAATCTTTATTGATGGTGATGCTTGTCCGGTTAAGGATGAAATCCTTAAAGTTGCTTACAGGCATAAAGTTCCTGTATTTATGGTTAGCAATCAATGGATGCGCATTGAGGTCGGACCACTAGTTAAGAAAGTTGTCGTATCCGCTGGGCCAGATGAAGCCGACGACTGGATTGCTGACCGTGTTGGACAAAATGATATCGCAATAACGGCAGATATTCCATTGGCAAAACGATGCCTAGAGGCTGGAGCAACTGTTCTAGGAATGACGGGACGGTTATTTTCAAGTGACAACATAGGTATGGCGCTTGCGATGAGGGAGCTAAAAGCGCATCTCAGGGAAACTGGAGAAAGTAAAGGTCATAATGCGGCCTTCACCAAAGCCGATAGATCAAAATTTTTACAAGAGCTTGACCGGCAAGTCGTATTACTTTCTGAGAACAAATAATTCTTTACTTTAAAAATTTTTATTAAACTAAAGTTTTATCTTTTAATTAGTAGCATTGTTACAAGTACTAAAAAGCTCAATAGCTAAAGTAGGGAAAGGAAAGATTAGCTTTCTTTAGTCCTTGACCTTATTTCCTTAGTTGTTAGGGTTTAATAAAATAAAGAATAATTTGAGGGAATTTTATGGAAAATTACGGGTTCCTATCCATTCTGCCGCCAACTCTAAGTATTATATTGGCAGTTTATACGCGAAATATAGTTTTTTCATTAGCATCCGGCGCATTTAGTGGGGCATTGATTATTACTAATTTCAACCCTTTTATGGCTTTTGCTGTAATTTTGGAAGATCATGTATTTGTTCAGTTAGCCATTCCATCTAACAATCAAGTTATGATCGTTATGTTTACGATTGGTGGTTTCATCCATATGCTTGATAAATCTGGTGGCTCAAGAGCATTCGCAGGAGTAATGGTAAAATTCATTGGAAGTCCAGTAAAGGCACAAATTGCAGCTTGGGTAACCGGCTTAAGTGTATTTTTTACTGACAGCGGTAATGCATTAATTGTCGGGCCATTGTTTAAACCTGTATTTGCTGAACTAAAGATTTGCCGTGAAAAGCTAGCATATATTATCGATACTACAGCAGCACCATTATGCATCCTTATTCCATTTGTCGGGTGGGGTGTTTATATAATGTCACTTATTGAAAACTCCTATGCTGCGGTTGGCATAGATGGCGATCCTATTAGAGTATTACTATCAGTTTGGCCCTATCAGTTTTATGCATTCCTTGCACTCATATCTATTCCCATGATCCTTTCAACTGGTCGTGATTTTGGCCCTATGGTCAACGCTCAAAGAGATTATAATAGGGCAGTAGATACTGGAAAATTAATAGATGTTCCAGAAAAAAAACAAACGGAAACACCCAGAATAAGTACAGTTATTTTGCCTCTTTCCATCATGTTGGCAACCATGATAATTTACATGGGATATTTTGCGTATATGGAAGGTATTAAGAGCGTCCACGTGCGTGCAGGGATTTGTCTATCATACCTGTTTTCCTCGATTGCTTGTGGCTATTTAATGAAGAAACATCAAAATAAACCATATGATAAAAGTCTTGGATTATTTTTTGAGGGGATGCAAAAACTAGTCTTTATGTGTGTCATTTTGGTGCTCGCATGGACACTAAGTTCACTTTGTGGAGAACTCCAAACTGGCGCATACCTTGCCACCCTAATCGGTGATAAAATTGAACCCAGCTTTTTCCCGCTAATAGTATTCTTACTTGGAGCAATAATGTCATTTGCTACTGGATCATCATATGGCACCTTTGCTATTCTCATGATTATTGTTGTTCCTATTGCTCATGCTCTAAATGCGCCGATGATATTAACAATTGCTGCAGTGTTAAGTGGTGGTTTATTTGGTGATCATACGTCCCCGATATCCGACACTACTGTTCTGGCCAGTATGGCTGCCGGTTGCGCCCATATTGATCATGTTTCAACCCAATTTTCTTATGCGTTGCTTAACGGTGTCATGACGGTATTAGCTTTTGTTGCTGTCGGTTTTTACCAATCACCTTACATCATTTTCCTAATCATCATTATCCAATATTTAAGTATTCGTTTAATTATGAAGTTTTATGGCCGTAACGCTTTCGAGGAGAAACAGCCCTCTATTAACTAAAGTTCATGAACAATAGTTAGAATGAAAAATTCAATAACTTGCTTCAGTCATTGAATTTTCTTAGAATAAAGGTAAATTAATTGAAATTAAATACATCAAGAATGCATGAACGAATTGCATCACTATCTCATATTGGAAAAACTCCGGACGGAGGATCTCGAAGAATTGCACTTACTGATGATGATATTGCGGGAAGAAATCTTGTTATATCTTGGATGAAAGATACCGGCCTTGACGTTCAAGTCGATCAAATAGGTAATGTTTTTGCAACTCTTAAGGGTGCGGTTGAAGGCAACCCAATTATGATGGGCTCTCATATTGATACGGTTGGAAATGGTGGCCATCTCGACGGTTCATACGGCGTCATAGGCGGACTAGAGGTTTTAGCAGCATACAAAGAAAGCGGTAAAATAAATAGGCACGATCTTTGCGTAGGTATTTTTACTAATGAGGAAGGCGTTCGTTTTCAACCAGACATGCTTGGCTCACTTGTATATGCAGGCGGGATGAACCTAAGCGATGCTCATAATATTATTTCCACTGATGGCAAAACAGTTTTTGATGAATTAAATAGAACTGGAACCTTAGGGTCCATGACCTGTGGTTCAATAGTACCGTACGCGTTTATTGAACTTCATATTGAGCAAGGTCCAGTGCTCGAAAGTAAAAATAGTCAAATAGGCGCTGTTGAAGGTGTACAAGGAATTTCGTGGACCGGGGTAACGTTTAAAGGTCAGTCCAACCACGCTGGAACAACACCAATGAACCTGAGGAAGGATGCCGCATATGCAGCATCACGACTATCTGTAGCCGTTCGTGAAATCACAGAAAGGATTGGTAGTGGCCAGGTTGGGACCGTCGGAGTTATTTCCCCAAAACCTAATCTCATAAATGTTGTCCCTGGGGAAGTATACATGACAATCGATCTTAGGAATATTGACGAAACAAAGCTTAAAAAAGCAGAATATCTTCTGAAACAAAAAATTAAACATATTTGTCTTGAAGAAAAAGTTAATGTTAAAACTGTAAGGCTCGTTAGATTTAAACCTGTAAATTTTGATAAAAGAATATCAAATATTATTGTCAACATTGCGGATGAAAATGGCCTGCAGTGCACACGTCTAAACTCAGGGGCAGGACATGATGCACAGATGATGGCACGCATATGTCCAACATCGATGATCTTCGTTCCTTCTAAAGATGGCATAAGCCACAACCCTAGAGAATATACATCAAAGAAACATTTAAACTACGGATTACAAATACTTTATGAGACTATAAATAGGATTGATTTAAACTTATTGAACTAATTTTCATAAAAGTCGTGACAAAGTAAATAGATTATGACAATATTATTGTCATAATCTATAATATGGAGGTTTTTTTGAAAACAGAAGCAAAACGACTTAATGCCGTCATCAGAGATATTCATCAATGTTCTAATCATTTGCGTATGCGTACTAATGAAATTCATCAAAATCTTAATGGAATTAACGCCTCTATGCGAAGTGTCATGGAAATACTTTCTTACGCTGGATCAATTACAGTGCCAGAGATTGGGCGAGTAAAAAGTGTTTCACGCCAACATATTCAATTAGTAGTCAATACCCTATTAGAGATGAATTTAATTAAGCGACAAAATAATCCTAATGATAAAAGAACATATTTAGTTTCGCTTACTTCCTTAGGCAGAGATACTTACGATGCTATTCAAATTAGGGAGATGACCGAACTACAAACTCTTTGCGATGAATTTGATAGTGAAGAGTTAAGAGTAGCAACTAAAATGATGCAAAAATTAAACAAGCTATTGAAAAATATAAATTAAAAATTTATTTTATTAAACTGAACTAAGAAGAATGCTTGTTTCACTATTTAACACACCATCAATCATACGAACTTCCCGTAATACTCTATCAAAATCATTAAGGCTTAAAGTTTGAATTTCGGCAACAAGGTCCCAAGCACCATTGGTTGTGTGAAGGGTTTGTAATTCTGGAATACCTCGAAGCTTCATTATTACTTGTGAAGTCGATTTTCCCACTACTTCTATCATCATCAAAGATCTGATTGCATCATGTTCATAATCATCCCTAACACGAACAGTAAAACCGTGTAGGGTGCCCGAACTCAATAAGCGATCAAGTCTATTTTGAACGGTACCCCGCGATACTTTTAAAATTTCAGCAAGCTTTGATAGTGGGGCTCGACCATCTGTTCGCAATAACCCTATCAATTCTCGATCAAGGTGATCATAAATGTATTTTGCATTTGAAATATTATTATCCTCACCCTAAAAGGTTATAATGAATTGACAATATTAACAATTTATACTGTAAATATTATATAAATGCCACAATATTTTATAAAATTGTGACATTGTTTATAATTATTCTATAGTTTACCTTATCATTTAATGAAAATAATTTGTTGTTTAAGAAGTGGAAATTGTTATGACTAAAAAAGTAGCAAACGACCTTAATCTTGTGCCATTCGTCAGTGTAGACAATATGATGAAAATTGTTCTGGAAATTGGTATTGAAGAAGTTCTAATCGGAATAGCAAACTACCTAGAAGTTGACTTCAAACGATGGGAACTTTTTGATAAGACACCACGTGTAGCTTCACATTCTAATGAGGGCGTCATTGAATTGATGCCTACCAGCGACGGTCAAGTTTACGGATTTAAATATGTAAATGACCATCCTAAAAACACAAAAGATGGCCTTCAAACCGTGACTGCTTTTGGTGTACTTTCGGATGTTGAAACGGGTTATCCCGTTATGCTCTCTGAAATGACGATCTTAACAGCCCTCAGGACAGCGGCAACTTCAGCTATGGCTGCAAAATACTTGATGCCAAAAAAATCCAAGATGATGGCGATGATTGGAAATGGAGCTCAATCAGAGTTTCAAGCACTTGCGTTTAAGGCTATTTGTGGAATTGATGAGCTTAGACTTTACGATATTGATGGCGAGGCCACTGACCGCTGTATGAAAAACTTAACTGGATTTGGCATAAATATGGTCAAATGTTCCAGCGAACAAATAGCTGTTGAAGGAGCAGACATAATTACTACTGTAACAGCCGACAAACAATGCGCCACAATCCTTACTGATAATATGGTTGGTTCAGGAGTACATATTAATGCCATCGGCGGTGACTGCCCAGGCAAAACCGAATTACACAGAGATATTCTTCTTCGCTCAGAGATATTTGTCGAATACCCACCGCAGACACGTATTGAAGGAGAAATTCAGCAGCTTGACGACGACTACCCAGTAACTGAATTATGGCAGGTAATGACTGGGAAAGCAGAAGGCCGCACAAAGGAAAAACAAATTACTCTATTTGATAGCGTTGGTTTTGCAATCGAAGATTTTTCAGCCCTGCGTTATATTCGCGATCAATTGGAAAAAACAAAACAGTTCCAAAATCTGGATATGGTTGCTGACCCTGATGAGCCACGTGATTTATTTGGTATGGTTTTACGCGCTAAGGAAGCCAAATAATCGAGGATCTTTAAAATGAACAAAAGAAGCGCCCAAGCACCCGCAGCAGTAATTATGATCCGTCCTCATCATTTCTTACCAAACCAAGAAACAGCTAAAGACAACGCTTTTCAAAAAAATGGTAGCGGCTTAAATTCATCTGAAATGGCAAAATCTGCTTATACAGAAACAACAAATGTTGCTAACAAACTCACCTCTTTTGGAATCAAAACTCATATATTTGAGGATGAGAGCAGGAAAAGTCCCGATTCAGTTTTTCCAAATAATTGGTTTTCCACTCACCCAGGTGGTCATATTGCTATATATCCAATGTACCCAGAAAATCGTCGTCTTGAACGCCGGCATGATGTCATTGAGATGCTTAAAAGAAATTATCGTGTCCAAGATGTTATCGATTATTCAGGGCTCGAGCCTGATGGTCTATTCCTAGAGGGCACTGGCGCAATGGTTCTTGATCATATAGACCGTGTCGCTTATGCAGTTCGATCAAACCGAACTAATCCAGTGGCCCTTGAACGCTTCTGCACTCATTTTAATTATGAGCCGATGGTTTTTGATGCTGTTGATGATAATAGAAATCCAGTTTACCACACCAACGTGCTTATGTGCATAGCTACAGATTTCGTCATGATATGTCTCGATATGATTACTGACAGTGCTCGCCGTTTAGAAATAGAAGAACGTTTTACGCGCTCAGGACGTCAAATAATAGCACTCTCTATAAAACAAATTAAAAACTTTGCTGGAAATGCACTTGAATTACAGGGCAATAAAGGTCGTATATTAGCCCTTTCTAGCGTTGCCTTAAAAGCGCTAAGTCCGAAGCAGAAAGCAATGATTGAACAAAGCACAACAATACTGCCTCTTGATATCCCTACTATAGAACTGGCTGGTGGTTCGGTGCGCTGTATGCTAGCCGGAGTTCATTTGTCACCCCGGTAGAGTGATAGTTTCTTAGCTATCGCCTAATATAACTTACTTAATGATGATTAGGCTCAGGTAAAACTTCGTCGCTGCTTATGGCAAGTCTAACACTTTTCTCATGAAAAGTAATTTTTTCTTGCTTAAAAAGTTTTCCAAGTGACTTTTTGAAATTTGATTTGCTGACATGAAACACTTCGTAAATTTCCGCAGGCGAACTTTTATCTGTTAGGTGTGTTTTTCCGCCATGCTCTGAAAGATGCTTTAGTATTTTTTCTGCTAATTCATCCCTCACTTCATAAGACATTTTTTGCAAAGTGATGTTAATGCGTTTATCCTCACGTGGCTCACCTATATAACCTTTAAATGTATCTCCCACCTTTATAGGCCTGACAATTTCATTGCTATGGATGAGACCAAGGTGAGTACCATTAATAACTGCCTTAAAACCAAGGTCGCTGCGGCTACAAATTAGCAAATCGACTTCCTGTCTGATCTCGAAAGCAACATCATTCTCTTCATTTAAAAATCTACTGAGACGCGATGTTGCAGCGATACGCTCGGTTTTATCAATAAAAATATAGACTACATAACTACGCCCTAATTCCATCGGTACTCTTTGTTCCTTAAAAGGAACTAGTAAATCCTTAGTTAATCCCCAGTCTACAAAGCTTCCAAATTGGCTCTGCCCCACAACGGATAAGAACACAGAATCACCAACCTTTGCAAAAGGTATTTCAGTTGTAGCAATAGGCCTATCTTCAGAATCAAGGTAGATAAAAACGTCAATAAATTTTCCTACTTCCCAAAGTGTTTCATCTTTAGGTAAATATTTTCCAGGCAATAATATCTCTTCATCACCACTCAAAAGGTAAACACCGAAATCAACATGTTTTGCAATTTCAAGCGTATGGTTTTTGCCAACTTCTATCATTATTTTCTTTTCTGAGTCTGATTGGGGTTGATTTCTGCTTTCGCATTCTTAGGCTCTGGCCTCCACCAATCACTGGTTTTTAATCTTCCGCGATCCATAAACCAATCATCAAGCTTGAGAGCGATTTTTTTAAACGGTCCCTTGGCAAGTTGCAACCACAATCTGTGAATGAGTTTTGAAAAATCTCGATTATAAGGACAGGTGCGTATACAAATGCTGCAGTCAGTATTTTGATTACACCAAAACTTAAAGCATTTTTCTGCTGAAGGTGTCCATTTAACAACACCCTTTATATTACTCTCACTATGAGTTTGATCTGTTGGGGCACCAAATGGAATTGCCTTGGGCGGGCAAGCCTTAGCACAACGATCACAGGTATTACAAAACTCCTCAACCCCAAATTTCTTTGGACTATTAATTTCAAGAGGCATATCTGTAAAAATTTTACCAATTCTAAACCTAGGTCCATATTTTTCATTAATTAGCATCCCGTGACGTCCAACCTCGCCAAGTCCAGCTTGCAAAGCCAGTGGAATACAAAGGGCACTATCATTAAGTGTTGCATATGCCCGATAGCCCATATTTCGTATATATTGCGCCAGCGTAATAATTGCTACCCCATCAAAGGTATACCCAAGTCCAGTAGCAGCGCCTGATAGTGCCGAGGGTACCGTTTTTATAAGCCCATGATCCATAGGCTCAAGTGTCACTATGACATTGGGAATATCATCGGGAATTTCCTGAGGTTTTTGTCCATCCCCCTGAGCCGTAAAAATAGATTTATACATCCACCGTTCATCATATTCACACACACCAAGGTCGCCGACACCACAAAATCCAGCAACCTTACGCAGATCTCGCGTTGCTTCGGCCAAGCTTTCATAAGGATATGGTTCGGGCCAGCCCTCATCATGAGATGTATAATAATCCCAAAAGCCTTCTTTGCGAATCTCATTTGGTTTTTCGTTTCTAAATTCGCCAGCTTTTTCAATATCACGAACAACATTATTTACATGCCAGGCTGCATTGCGAAAGGCATAATCTTTCTGACTAAATCCGTCTGTTTTGCGTGCTTTTGCATAAGGCATATAGTAGCCCTCAAAAAATTTATCTGCCTTCTCAGACTTTATCTTTGGATCCCACATAGCTCTACAGTAAATATCAAATTTTTGTTCAAACCTTTCAAAGTTTTCATTTACAACTATTCCTGTCTCATCATCAATGGGACGAGAATTTTTAGATTTTACCATCAGACACCTTATCTTAATTAGTATGCATCAGAAGATAACCAAATTTTGCTTTTGCATCAATCAAATATAAATGTATTGTTTCTCACAAAATTAATAAGGAAAATTTTGATGACAAGTTTTTTTCAACGATATTTATTACCTGGGCTTATCTTCCAGTCGGTTACGATAGCTGGAGGATATGCTACCGGCCGTGAAATTGTTGAATTCTTTTTTAAAGCTGGTCCAACAGGTGGATTAATTGGTATTCTTTTTGCTATGGTAATCTGGAGCATTACTCTCGCCGCCTGCTTTGAGCTCGCACGCATTACAAAAAGCTACGATTATCATAGTTATTTTAGTCAGACCCTCGGCCGCGGCAGTATCTTGTTTGAAATTACTTATATGCTACAAATTATATTAGTTATCTCTATTATTGGCGCAGCCGCTGGCGAACTACTTTCAGAAAATTATGGTATTGAGGCCATCTGGGGCACAGTAATCATGATGATATCTGTGGCTATACTGGTATTTTTTGGCTCTGGTTTAATCGAAAAATTTCTAAGCCTATGGTCTATAATGCTTTATTTAGCATATGCTGCATTCGTCATCCTCTGCATCAATGTTTTTGGAGATAAAATAGTAACCAATTTTAGTACTTATCCAATTGGTGACGGCTGGTTTACTAGTGGATTAACTTATTCTGGCTATAATCTCACTAGTCTTGCTGCTGTTCTCTTTTGCATACGCCACATCAAAACTCGTAAAGAGGCTATCTCAGCTGGGCTCCTTGCCGGGCCGATTGCCATGATACCGGCTATCTTCTTCTTTGTTGCTATGATTGGATATTATCCAGAAATAATGGAGCAGTCATTGCCTGTAAATTACTTACTTAATATCCTTGAAGTACCAGTTTTTAAAATTCTATTTGAAATTATTCTCTTTGGTACTTTCATTGAGACCAGCGCGGCATTAATCCATTCCGTTAATGAAAGAATTGCAGTAGCATACGATGATAAAAAACGTCATATGCCTCGCTATATGCGCCCAGTAATTGCACTGGCAATCCTCTTTACCGCCATAGTAATGGCAACTAAATTTGGTGTCGTTAATTTAATATCTGCAGGGTATGGCACAATAACGTGGATATTTATTATATTGATTATTGTTCCACTTTTTACTGTTGGTATATGGAAAATAATAAAGCAAAAATAGTTACGAAAACAGCTATAGCTTAAATCGCCATTAGAACGGGTTGCCGAATATCATCATGTAAACAACAAGTGTTATAGCAAAGGTAGCAATGTACTTCGTACTAATTCGCCATAAGATAAATTCTTTACTTCCAATTGCAAAACCTAATTGCTTTTCTGCCATTTCATTTGTCATCGCCCAACCAGAAAAAAGCCCTATCATAAGCGCATTGATAGGTATGAGCAAATTAGCAACAGTATAGTCCATGATGCCAAAAAGGTTCTTACCTTCAAAGAGGGGTATAAAATCAAGCGGTTTAAATTCTAATAATACATTAAAGGATAACACCATAAATATACCAATAGTCCAAGCAACCATGCCTGACGTCCAAGCCATTTTGGCCCGTGACTTACCTTTATCAACAAACCAAGCAACGATAGGTTCAAGCATACCTATCGTTGACGATAAAGCAGCAAAAGAAAGTAATATGAAGAAGAGGCCGCCGATTATTATTCCTCCTGGCATTTGACCAAATGCTATAGGTAGCGTGACAAATATAAGTCCGGGACCCTCACTCGGCTCAAGACCATAAGCAAAAACTATTGGAAAGATAGCAAAGCCAGCAAGGAGTGCAACCAACGTATCCGCCATGGCAATCATCCCAGCAGACTTGGGAAGTGATACATCATCTGGCAGATAAGCACCGTAAGTAATAAGTGCGCCAACCCCAATAGCGAGTGAAAATAATGCCTGCCCCAATGCCTCAAGTATCGCCCGTGGTGTAAGTTTTGAAAAATCAGGGTTTAGTAAAAATTCAATAGTAGCAGCGGCATCCCCAGTTATCATAGCATAAATAGCAAGAAAAAATAGAATGACAAACAATGCAGGTAATATAATTCTCACAGCCTTTTCAAGACCGTTTTTTACACCCCTCGAAATGATAGAAACTGTCGTAAATAGGAAAATACTAAACCACAATATAGATGAAAACACATTATCCTGTGATGCTTGAAAAATAGCGCCAGAGCCTGCACCGTCAACATCTTTAAATTTTCCCATTATAGCTTTAAAAATATATTCCACTGACCAACCAGCTATTACAGCATAGTAAGAAAGACCAAGTATAGGAATTAATATACTAACCCAACCAATAATTTTCCATATGGGGTGGTATCCTTTTTTTACAAAGCGGTTCATCGTCTCTACTGCGCTTAACTTCCCCTCACGGCCCATAGCAAGCTCAGACATTATAAGCGGCACACCTAAGATAAGAACAAAGCCTATATAAACCATAATAAAGGCACTGCCTCCATTTTGTCCTGCTATATAAGGAAACCTCCATAAGTTTCCAAGGCCAACTGAGCAACCAATAGCTGCCATTAAAAATGTTGACCTGGATGACCATATTTCTTTTGGCTCCACTACATCGTTCATAAATAAAAAATCCTAATATTTTAGTTTTTAATTATAATTTGATAAACCCTAACGAGAATATTATTACTTTTCAATGCCTCTTTAATACTTTGTGAGAGTAACAAACAAAAATAAACTTCAAATTGATTGACTTATTGTTAATACTTCTCCGATAATCACCTCAATAAACTAAACCTTAGGATTTTGATATGAAAAAAATATTAGTACTTATTATCTTTTCTTTTGCTCTTTACTCGTGCGATGCACCAAAAGTTTTGGACCCCGTAGGGCAATTAAAAGTTGATGATAGACCTAATATTCTTTTAATAATGGCAGATGATTTAGGCTATTCTGATATTGCGCCTTTTGGTGGTGAGATCTCAACCCCCAATCTTGATGCCCTTGCAGCAGGTGGTATCAAAATGAGCAATCTTTATGCTGCTTCGGCATGCTCCCCAACACGTACAATGCTTCTTGGTGGTGCAGATAGTCACCGCGGGGGAATGGGCACTATGTATAATGATCAAGCCCCAAACCAGGTTGGGCAGCCAGGGTATGAAGGTTATATGAACCATGATGTTGTCTCTGTAGCTACACTGCTACAAGATACCGGTTATAATACATATATGACAGGTAAGTGGCACTTAGGCTACGAAGATGACCAATCCCCTAAAGCCAGAGGGTTTGAACGTTCTTTTGGCCTGCTCCAAGGCGGCAGTAGTCACTTTGATGATCAACCAATGACTGTTCAACATGATAAATCATGGTTTCGTGAAAACGGTAAGATGGTTGGTCTTCCCGAAGATTTTTTCTCAACTCAATTTTATACTGATAAGATGATCAACTATATGGAACTAGATGAAGAAGATGGAAAACCATTTTTTGCTTATCTTGCCTATACTGCGCCACACTGGCCTCTGCAGGCACCGACCGAATATCTGAATAAATACAAGGGCAGATATGATGCTGGTTATGAAAATCTCACTAAAGAACGACATAAATCTCTGCAAGACCTAGGTCTTATAAAAGAGGATATACAAATGCCCGCACCAGCATATCCGCAGACTGAAAGCTGGGAAAATATAAGTGAACAGCAAAAAAAAATAGACGCCCGGGAAATGGAGATTTATGCAGCTATGGTTGACAATATGGACTTTCATATTGGTCGTGTTCTTGATTACCTCGAAGCGTCAGGTCAGCGCGAAAATACTATTATTATATTTATGTCTGATAATGGTGCGGCCGGCTTCGGACCAGGGATGGCCAAAGCTTTTCCTCAAGATTGGATAGACAGTAATTTTGATAATAGCTTTGAGAACATGGGTAAAAAAGGCTCATATATTTATTATGGCCCCCACTGGGCACGTGCCGGAACAGCCCCTTCAAGAATGTTTAAAGGATTCTCGTCTGAAGGAGGACTTAAGGTACCAGGGATCATAAACTGGGGTGATAATTTAGCCATTAAAACTGGAGGTTTTAATGATCAATTCGTGACTATTCATGATCTTCCTGTAACTTTTCTTGAAATTGCAGAAACGCAGCATCCTGGTACATCTTATAAAGGAAGGGACGTATATCCCTATGTTGGAACTTCGATTCTTCCCTACTTAAGTGGAAAAAAAGAAAGTATTCATGGCCCCACAGACGTTGTTGCCTGGGAGCTTCATGACCGCATGGCAGTTCGTAAAGGTGACTGGAAAATTATTAAAATTCCTGGCACATACGGCACTGGGGACTGGGAACTTTTTAATATCAAGAATGACCCAGGTGAGCGTAATGACTTAAGCACACAAAACCTTACAAAACTCTCTGAACTAATTGCTGATTGGGAAACTTATGCGTTAGAAAATGGAGTTATCACACCCGAGTGGAAATAATAAATTTTGGGTCACGATCGACGTTCAATATTCAACTAGAATTGATACCGTAAGGGTCAATAAAAAATCTACAATGTTACCTTAGGTCTCACAATTGTATTTGCAATAAGGAGCCCTGCTGCAATCACAAGCGCAACGATAAACATTTGTAGAAATTGATTGAGGCCCTTGCTAGTTTCTTCTGTAGCAGCAATAAAAAGCCCCTGAAAACCGACAGACCCACTAACCATAACGGTGATTGCTGGTACCAATACAATTGAGGTAGGTCGATTGAACTTTCGAGCCCAAAGGTTACCAAAAATATTAGCAACAATAGCTCCCATTAAAGTACCAAGATATTCAATTTCAAAGGAGTTACCAAAAATCACCCCAAAATAAGAGACGAGACAGCATAAAATTACCCAAGGAAAGTCACGCATAAGCGACTGGTAAGCAACACCAAGACCAATGAAAAGAAGTGGTAAAAAGATCCACGGGTTCCATGGATTAAGACTTGTATACATCACAGTATTTACTTGAATTGATGGTAAAAAAATACTGACCGTCGCAAGGCCAAACCAAGCACCAAAAAACTGTTTAAGTAAATAAGTAATACCAGCAATAAGGTTAGCACTCCCCGAAACTACATGATCACTAACAATTTCAACAATTCCAGCGCTAACTGTGAAGCCTGGAATTAACACGATAATGGAAGATAGCACAACAACTTGAATATTTATTTCTGGAAGAAAAATTTGTAAAAAAGTTGCAAGCACTCCAACAATATAAGCACTTGAAAAGGGAAGAAGTTCAATTAACCGACCATGAAACTGATGAGCAATATATACGTTTATGTAAACAACAAGTGCTAATCCACCTGCCAGCAATATATCCCATATATTTCCAGTCAATAAGCCAGCGAAACCAACTCCAATAAGAAGAAAACTAATCGCTTTGGCAAATGGTCCCCAAGGGTCTGGAAGTTTATCTATTTTATCAAGAAGTGTGTAGGCATCTTCAAGAGAAATTTCGCCTGCAACTACCAACTCCACAAGCTCTCCAACACGAGCAAGTTTGGCCATATTAAAGGCACCCTTTTCAACTTTTTCAACATGCTGGATTTGGACCATAGGATCATCTTTCCAAAACACATACATAATCTCTGATCTAGTTGAATGAAAAATCCCTTGATAACCTAATGTTTCGGTCACTTGGGTTAAATAACTCTCAAGCCGCGCAGCCGATGGGCCATAGCTATGCGCCATTATACCAAGCTTTATGATAAATCGCCTAGCAACACTATATTTTACAAGTTTTTCATTATATTCTGTCATAGGGGTCGACTCAATCACCTTATATTATTAGCAACGTTAGGTCATTTTCATTAAAATGCAAAACAATTATAACCCATAGGAAAAATAAAGATTTTATAGACGATACTTGATCATATAAGTTCGAATTTACGTTATTGTTCTTGAAAGAACTACCCTAAACCCTTACATAGGAATTGAGAACTTGTGACTATAGAGTTAAAAATATGTCTATTCCACTAATGCCAAACGAAAGTTTACCTAAAGTAGAACTTATAAGTGAGATTAAACGCCTGCGAAAAGAAAAAAACGCGGTCATCCTTGCTCATTACTACCAAGACCCTGAAATTCAGGATATTGCAGACTTTGTTGGTGATAGTCTTGACCTTTCACGAAAAGCGGCGGCAACAAATGCTGATGTGATAGTCTTCTGCGGTGTAAGGTTTATGGCGGAAGTAGCCAAAATACTAAGCCCTAAAAAGACAGTAATACTTCCTGATATGGAAGCAGGTTGTTCACTTGAAGACAGTTGCCCACCAGATGAATTTATTAAATTTCGTGAAAAATATCCAGAGCACCTTTGCCTTACTTATATTAATTGTTCTGCCGATATTAAAGCGATGTCAGATATAATAGTCACATCATCAAACGCTGAGCATATTCTCAATCAACTTCCCAAAGATCAAAAAATAATGATGGCTCCAGACCGCCACCTCGGGGCGTACCTATCTAAGAAAACAGGCCGAGAAATGATATTTTGGCCTGGAAGTTGCATTGTACATGAACAGTTTTCGGAAAAAGAACTTATTAAATTAAAGGCTAGTCACCCGGATGCACCAGTTACGGCTCATCCAGAATGCCCTGAAACTATTTTACGTCATGCTGACCATGTGGGCTCCACATCATCAATTCTTAAATTCGTACTTGAAAATCCCGCGAATAAATTTCTAGTTGCAACCGAGCCAGGTATAATTCACCAAATGCAAAAAAGTGCTCCCAATAAGGAATTTATTGGTGCGCCTGGTGCGGACGGAAATTGTAATTGTAATCAATGTCCATTCATGGCCTTGAATACACTTGAAAAGCTTTATAAATGTCTAAATATCCTCGAGCCTGAAATTCAGGTGGATGAAATTACTCGTATAAAAGCACTTGCGCCACTTAATAAAATGCTTGAAATGTCGCCATCGGTTTCATCAAACAAAACTCCAAATTCTGGGCGGGCATTTTAAAATGCCACTTTTTAAAGAAGAGCTCAGACATTTTATAAGTTGCGTACTTGAAGAGGATATTGGGTCCGGCGACATCACCACAATTGCTACTATTCCTAGCACTGCAAACCTAAGGGCCGAAATGAGTGCTCGTGAGACGATAGTTATAGCAGGAATTAATATTGCCGAACGGATTATTCATACGGTTGATAGTGCTATAAGTATTGAAATACTTGTTCAGGACGGCATTCAAGTTACCGGGGGAAATACGCTTATGCGTCTTGAGGGAAATGCAAGAAAAATTCTTACCGCCGAGAGGTCAGCTCTAAATATTTTGCAACATTTATCCGGCATTGCTACTCTCACACGCCAATATGTTAAAGAAATTGAACACACAAACTGCCGCCTCCTTGATACTAGGAAAACTATTCCTATGATGCGAAAACTAGCTAAGTACGCTACACGCATGGGAGGGGCAATGAACCATCGCATGTGCCTTGACGACGGAATCCTAATTAAAGACAATCATATCGCTAGTGTTGGGTCAGTAAAAAATGCTATTGAAGCCGCTAAAAATTATGGTGCTACAGCTAGTGCTATTGGTATTACCGTTGAATGTGACACCCTCGAACAAGCTGCCGAAGCCGCTACAGCAGGTGCTGACAGGCTCCTTCTTGATAATATGTCCCTTGATATGCTACGTATTGCTGTTGCGGATTTTGGGGATAAAGTAATCCTAGAAGCCTCCGGAGGGGTAACTTTTGATACCATTAAAGAAATTGCTGAAACTGGCGTAAACTTTATATCCGTCGGCCGCATTACACAGTCTGCACCAGCAATCGATATTGGACTTGATTATTTAAAATAAATTAAAAATTTTTTATTTTAGTAATTTTTCACCAAGTTCTTCTTGATCTTGACGAGAAAACCCAGAAGAGAAGTATCCGTCTAGTTTAAAAATAGGCCTTTTAAGCATCGCTTCATTTTTGCTCAGCAATTCAATTGTACCTTCCTCATCAAGCTTGGCTTTAATTTCTTCAGGAACTTTTCGCCAAGTGGTGCCTCGCTTGTTGAGCACCAAATCTATGCCGAGTTGATCAATAAATTGTTGAACCATTTTCTCATTAATACCGTCTTTGCGATAATCATGAAATTTATAAGTGATTCCGTTTTCATCCAACCATTTGAATGCCCTTTTCATGGTATCGCAATTTTTAATACCAAATATTGTATTCATCAAATCGCGCCGAACTTGCTATCATCGAATGGATCTGCATGAATGAAAACTTCTGAATTGGGATAAAACTCCATGATTTTTACTTCAACCTGATCAGATATATCATGTGCTTCTTCAAGGCTGATGCCCTGTTCAAGTTCCATATGGAACTGAATGAAAATATTGAGACCAGAACGGCGAGTGCGAAGCTCATGAATGCCTATAACTTCATCATGAATACGAATAATTTCTTTTATTTTATGCCTTTCTTCGTCACTCATTTCCTTGTCCATAAGCACATCCGTACTGGTGATAAAAACCTGGTAGGCACTATGAAGTAGATAAAGGCAGGCAATAGCTCCAAAAATAGGATCAGCATAAATGACATCAAAGTAACCGCTTAATATAAGGGAGAAAGCAACACCAAAATTTAGAAGAATATCCCCTGAATAATGCATTTCATCAGCTTCAATAGCAACCGAACCTGTACGTTTAGTTACATACTTCTGGTAAAGCACCAGTAGGACGGTAAGAACTATTGAAGCAATAACTATACCGATACCTAATTCAGTTTTGCGGATAGTTTGAGGGTTAATAATTTTATCCACTACCTCATACATGAGAAATATAGATGTAACCGTAATGACAAAAGCCTGCAAAAGACCCGCGATTGCTTCAGCTTTACCGTGGCCAAAGCGATGGTCTTCATCGGCAGGAACCAATGAAAAGCGAACAGCCACAAAAATTATAATTGATGATAAACTGTCCATTACACTATCTAAGAGTGTCCCAAATATCGCTACAGATCCACTTTCTATGTAGCCCCAAGTTTTAAGACCAATAAGTGCAAACGCTAGACTAACGGATGCCGTTGTCGCACGTCTCAAGAGTTTTTCTGCCTCTATTTTATCAACATAATTTTTCATTACGGGTATAGGGTTTCTGTATCCCACTCTCCACTATCATTGAGCATATAAACATTTCGATCATGAAGCCTAAACCTGCGGTCTTGCCAAAACTCTATTCGTCTAGGGCTTAAACGAAACCCTGACCAAAAATCAGGCCGCGGTACTGTTCCAAGCCCAAATTTTGTAGTATATTTTAAAATTTGCGCTTCAAACTCAAACCGACCCTCCATAGGCTGGCTTTGTTTTGATGCCCACGTCCCAATTTGACTATCTTTAGGACGAGAAGAAAAGTAAGCGTCCGCCTCCTCATTACTAACGGGACTTACCTGTCCCTCAATGCGGACTTGACGTGCGAGACTTTTCCAATGAAAACAAAAGGCCATATTAGAATTATTAATAATTTCCCCACCCTTTCGGCTCAAAAGATTAGTGTAAAATGTAAAACCATCAGGTCCGTGATCCTTGAGGAGCACCATACGAACAGAAGGCCTTCCATGAGCGTCGACAGTCGCAACCGACATGGCTTCAGCCATATCTTCATTTTTATGAGCTTCTTCAAACCACTCAGTAAATTTTTCAAAGGGATCCTGCATATTTACTCCAACCTTGTAATATTATATTTTGATATTAAATGTGTGTTATATAACAAATAATAACTATAGTCCAAGATGGAGGATAAAATAATGTTAAAATCAAAAACTATCTTAAACACTTTAATTATTTCTACTTTGTTTCTAACAACCACATCTTGTACAAAAGAAACTACAGGTGGTTTTTTTGGTGCAATTGGCGGTGCATTGATTGGAAGTGAAATCACTGGTGGAAGTGATTTAGGTATTATTTTAGGCTCAGTTTATGGCAGTATTCTTGGCGGTGAAATTGGCAGGCAACTTGACGAAGCTGATCAATTAAAAATGTATCAAACAACTCAGAATGCACTTGAAAAGGGTGTTTCAGGCAATACATCAACGTGGTATAATCCTGATAGCGGTCACCGTGGAACAGTGACACCACAACCCAGGCTTCCTAACAGTGGCGGACAAGTTTGTCGTGAATATCATCAAACAGTTACCATAGCAAATGAGCAAAAAACAGCATATGGTACTGCATGTCGCCAATCTGATGGTTCATGGAAAATAATAAATAGTTAATAATATTTAATATATAGTTTTCAATAAAGTAAGAATAAAATATGCAAGACCCCTACACAATCCTTGGCGTAAAAAAAACTACGAGTCAGGTTGATTTAAAAAAGACATACCGAAAATTAGCAATGAAACTCCATCCAGATCAAAATCCGGGTGATGACAAGATAGCGGAAAAATTTAAAGAAGTATCTGCCGCATACGCGTTACTCAGTGATGAAAAAATGAAAGTACGATATGATCAGGGTGAGATAAATCCTGACGGTTCCGAAAAAGGATTCTCTGGTTACCAACATAATTCCGGAAGAGGAGCCAACCCATTTGGAAATATGGGCGGCAATAGAGGACACAGTAGTTTTGGAGCTGGTTTTGACGCCGAAGATTTATTTTCAAACTTATTTGGTGGGGCCCGAACCCAAAGACCCAAACCAATAAAAAGAGGTGAAAATAAAGTTTATAAAATAAGAATTAATTTTTTGGATGCTATCCATGGCAGTAAAGAACAAATTAAACTTGAAAGTGGTAAAACACTATCTATTAATACACCAATTAATGTTAAAGAGGGCCAACAAATAAGGTTAAAAGGTCAAGGTCGTCCTAGTATGAGTGGTGGTCCTAACGGGGATGCATTGATAGAAATAAGTATAAAAAAACATCCCTACTTTACTATGAAGGACTGCAACATTCACATGGATCTTCCCATCACACTTGAAGAAGCCGTTCTTGGCGGAAAAATTACCGTGCCTACAATTTCTGGAAAAATTGCGCTCGCCATTCCAAAAAACTCCAACTCCGGAAAACAGATGCGCATCAAGAATAAAGGAGTAAGCGATACAAAAAGTAAAAAAACTGGAGATCAAGTGGTCAGACTGATGATTATGAT
>CAJQRG010000064.1 GCA_905612225.1 Emcibacteraceae bacterium
ATTCTTCCAGGTTTATAGGTTTATTTAAGGCCATATCAACTAAACTTTTATCAGAAAAAATAATGTAAGCCGGAACTGCCCTTTCAGCCGCAATTTTTTTTCGTAACTCTTTGAGGAGAAGGTATAGGTCTTGATCATCCTTTTTAAGGTCATCTATCATTTTACTAGTTTTACTAGTTTTACTAGTTTTTTTCGTAGAACTAAAAGTAAGATCAGCAAGGTAATTAAAAGTTTCTTCACCCTTTAGTAGCAGATAACCAGTGTCAGTTATTTTGAGTGAACCATATTGAATATCAGTATTAATAAATTCACGTGCCATCAATTGCCTTGCAATTGATTTCCACTCATTTACTCCAAATTCTTGACCGATAGCAAAGGTAGGGAGTTTTTCGTGAGAAAGCCTACATACTTTCTCTGTAGAGTTACCTCTTAAAATATCAACGATATGACCGACACCAAAGTTTTCACCTGTACGATACATCGCTGATATAAATTTTTGCCCGGCAACTGTTGCATCTTTAGTTTCGCGTGGATTTAAGCACAAATCGCAGTTTTCACATTGTTCAAAACTTGGATTATCACCAAAATAATTGAGAAGGGTTTTCCGCCTACAAGCCGGTGCCTCACAATAAGACAAAAGCGAATTTAAACGTTGGTGTCCACGCCTTCTATGTTGGTCGTTGCTATTTTCATTATCAATAAAAACACGCCTCATTCTAATGTCATCAAGTCCATATAACATATGAGCCACAGCACTCTCACCATCGCGGCCAGCGCGGCCAATTTCTTGATAATAAGCTTCTGGTGACCCAGGCATATCTGTATGAAACACGAAACGGATATCAGGCTTATCAATACCCATACCAAAAGCAATAGTAGCTACCATTACAAGGTCCAGCTCAGTCATGAAACGGTTAAGGTTTTCTTCGCGTTGATCACCAGCCATACCTGCATGATAACAAAGAGCATTAAACCCTGCCCCAACTAAAATTTGTGCTGCTTCTTCTGTTTTTTTACGAGAAAGACAATAAATTATTCCATTTTCTTTGGACCTACCCTTCATGAAACTAAGAAGTTGATTTTTCCATCCTTTTTTTATTTCAACGTTAAGTTTAATATTTGGCCTGTCAAACCCCTCGAGATATGTAGTTACATTATCCGAGAAAATTTTCTTACAAATCTGCTCTCTGGTCATTTTATCCGCTGTCGCAGTAAGGGCAATTATTGGAGTGTTTGGGTATCTAATATGCAGAATTCCAAGTTCTTCATATTCGGGACGAAACGCTGCACCCCACTGCGAAATACAATGTGCCTCATCAATTGCAAATAAACTAACCTGAAGGTCATCAATTAGGTTAAGCACTTCCTCTGTCATCAACTTTTCAGGTGAAACGTAAAGAATTTTAAGATCTTGTTTATTTATTTTTTCCCATATTTCTCGGTTTAGCCCTATTGAATTAGTCGAATTAATACTTGCAGCTTTAATGCCAATTAATTTGAGAGCTTCTACTTGATTTTGCATGAGAGAAATCAAGGGCGAAACAACAATAGTAAGTCCCTCCATTATTAGTGCGGGTATTTGAAAACAAAGAGACTTTCCTGCGCCGGTTGGCATAACTGTTAAGACATTTTTACCAGCAATAATTTTTTCAATAATATCTAATTGCCGACCCCTAAAATTATCGTAACCAAAAGTACTCTTTAATATCATCTCAGCGGATTTAATTGTCATACCAGTTCAATTCTTACTTATTTGGCAAGCACGTTTGAATTTTCAAACTTACCATCACTTTGTTTTTTCCGTTCACCAATTACGATATTATTTCCACTTAAAGTAATTTCCATAAAATCATGCGCAACAGTTAGCGGTCCTTTATAAAAGGGCCGCGTAGCAATCTCTAGCTCCTCTTCAGTTGTGCCTGGCGGAATAATATGTGAATAAACAGCCATTTTTGGTTTTGCTGCCTCAAATACATACCCCACTTGTTCAGGTGTTGAATGAACAGAAAGACTAACATTAGCAAGGTTGGCTTCAGGTGTTGCTCCTGGGGATGGTACTTGAACCTCGTGGATTAACAGATCCACACCTTTACCAATTGTATTTATATTACTTTCTTTTGATGCCCTAGTATCGCCAGAAAAGAGTACTGAATGGCCCTTATAATCAATCCTAAACCCTAACGTTTGTCCCCTTAATCCCAACAGGTCGCCAGTAGTCATATTGATAGGCATATGTTCAACCTCAAATGCTGTAATTTTAAGTCCGCCCTCATCAAAAATCACACCTTCTGAAACTTCGTCAACGATAAGTTCGGTACCCTCAATTGGAACACCTACCATTACTCGGTAATCCACATCCCATTGGTAAGCACGTTTAATATTTTCCATCATATTCTTGATACCAGAAGGGCCTTGAATTTTAAGTGGCACTCTGCGGCCAAAAAGCCACCCGCTCAGCCAGGCGCTTGATATGCTAACAGTATGATCAAAATGCAGATGGGTGATCAAAATATGATCGACCCCTGAAATAGCATCAAACCCACCAGCTTCAAATAAGCGTTCGCGCATTCCCGGACCCGCATCAACTAAAATTTTATGGTTCCCTGCTTCAACGTATATACTTGGCCCATAGCGTTCGGTAGAAGGCCTTGGAGCGCCCGTCCCTAAAAATGTAATTTTCATCACATCATTATCAGCTGACGGCATTTGATTTTGAGATGCAGTAGCCACGCTTTGAAACAAAAAATAAAGTATAAAATAAAATAATATTTTTATGGTTTTCATGATTTAACCCTTGAATAATAATTAAAAAAATAATGCTATGTAAAAATGCATCTTCATATAAGCCCTTAGTAAGTTGCAAAATGAAAAATACTATACTTAATTATAAAGCCATATGATCGGCCTTACGCTGTGCAAAATTCACAATTCGATCAGCTGCTTTTTTAAGCCGTTTTTCTTCGCAAAGAAACCCTACACGAACAGTATTACCCACGAACTCACCAAACCCAAAACCAGGGACAACCGCAACCTTTTCTTCTTCTAAAAGCTGTTCTGCAAATTCTTTTCCACTAAGGCCCGTTCGCGAAATATCAAGAAGCACAAACATGCCGCCACTTGGAACAGCAAAGTTTAGATAGTTACTTTTTCTTAGACCTGTGCAAAGTGCATCACGCCTACGCCGAAATAGACTATTAAAATCAGCAGTTGTATTTTTATCAGAAAGTGCGGTAATAGCTGCGTTTTGCACAAATTGGTTGATGCCGAAACAAAGTGCCTGTGACAGACCAGTCATTGCCTTTATAAAATGTTTTGGCCCAATTGCCCATCCAATTCTCCAACCAGTCATGGCATGCGACTTAGAAAGGCTATTAACAACAACCAGGATATCTCTACATTTTTTCATAATATAAGATGAACTATGCTCATTTTCAAAACATAATGACCAATAGACCTCATCAGATATTAACCAAATTGAATTTTTCTTGCAAAACATTGCAAGTTCGTTGAGCACTATTTGATCAAAAACGGCGCCTGTAGGGTTACCTGGTGAGTTGACTAAAATAGCTTTTGTTCTCGGTGTAACAACTTCTTTTATTTTCTTAAGGTCAAGCGGATAACCCGCGTCTTTATCAAGTACCACACTAACCATTTTTGCACCAGAAGCAGTCACGACAGCAGGATAGGGTGCGTAATATGGTTCCAGTACAATAACCTCGTCTCCAACTTCAGTAAGGCAGAGAAATGTTGAAAACAATGCACCCTGAGCCCCATTGCAAATTATCACATCCTCGGCCTCTACGCCCCCCTGATAAAGACTAGAAGCATGTTCAGCAATAGCTTCACGCAGAGCAAATTCTCCTGCAAGTGGTGAATAATGGGTTTTTCCATTTTCAATGGCATCATGAAGTTTACGTCTAATTGGCTCTGGCGTATCAAGGTCAGGGTCACCTATACCTAAATGAATTATATCTTCACCCGCTAGAATTCTTTTTGAAGCTAGATCGCCCACATCCCAGGCCTCAGATGAAGGCCCTGAAATTCTCTCTGTTAAAGTTGACAGGTTTTCTAAACTCATGGTGACGTATCCAATATTAAAAA
>CAJQRG010000065.1 GCA_905612225.1 Emcibacteraceae bacterium
AATATCTTTAATAATATTACAAATTTTTAACTTTCCAATCGGAAAATTGATTTCGAAACCAAGTCATTTGTCGCTTTGCAAATTGCCGTGTCGCAATTTGTGATAAAGTAGTTGTCTCTTCGAGGGATGCATTCCCCTTAAAGTAATTAATAATTTGCGGAACACCCAAAGACTTCATGATAGGTAAATCTTTTGAATATTCTAAACTTATTAACGTCCTAACCTCCTCAAGCGCATCTCCTTGTTCCATCATTTTGTTAAACCGTTGGTCACACCTTGCATAAAGTTCAGCCCTGTCTCTGAGGAGTATATAGTTATCTATCTCAACATCCTCATCGATTAGACCACCAATTAATGGCTGTAGTTGCCAATCAAAAAGGCTTTTATTAGTCGAAAGTATCACCTCAAGGGCCCGCGATATACGCTGACCATCACTTGGAGAAAGGCGAGATGCCATTTCAGGGTCAATTATTTTAAGTTTTTCATGGGCTGCTTCAGCTCCATCTTCAGTTACCTTTTTTCTTGTTTTTTGTCTAATCTCATCATCTATTCTTGGTATCTTGCTGAGCCCATAAATAAGAGTTTTAAGATAAAGGCCAGTGCCACCAACTACGATCGGCAGTTTACCCCTAGCCCAAACATCGTCAATAACATCGCGTGCCATATCACGCCAGCGTTCAACGGAACAAATATCATCACCTTTGAGCAAACGATATAAATGGTGAGGCACCAAGTCCATTTCTTCTAAAGAAGGACAGGCAGTTAATACATTAAAATTTTTATATATTTGCATGCTATCAGCATTAATTATTTCACCATCATGCTTGCATGCCCACTCTAAGGCTAGATTAGATTTACCGCTGGCTGTAGGTCCACCAATTATCATTATTTTTTTAGATTGCAAAATTCCATTTCCCTATTGCCAATTGATATTGTAAATATAGCAAGTAATTAATAATTTCTACAGGCTAATTAGATGACCCAGGTACTTACCCTTATTTCTAACACTCAAGATGCCGCTATATCTAATAAAATCAAAGATAAATACACCCGTGTATTAAATGCCAGTCATTGTAATTGGTTAAATAGGAATATTGCCCTGGATATTTATTTTGATAATGAGACTCCATATGAAATTTTACTGATGCTTGAAGCAGAAAACCTTGATTATGCTTTTCAGGACCCATTAACCCGCAGTAAGAAACTTCTAATAGCAGATATGGATAGCACTATTATAAACGAAGAGTGTCTTGATGAAATAGCTGATTTCCTTGGTATAAAAGATAAAGTATCCCCTATTACAGAAGCTGCTATGCGTGGTGAGATTAATTTTAAAGATGCCTTAAACGAGAGAGTATCCTTGTTAAAGGGTTTAAACGTAGACAACCTAGAAACTATCTTTAAAGAGCGGATAAACCTAAACCCTGGTGCGATCCCAATGGTAAGAACAATGAACGCTAATGGTGCGAACACCGTTCTTGTATCAGGCGGTTTTACCTACTTCACCGAAAGAGTATCTAAAATTACTGGTTTCAAAGCAAACTACGCCAATATATTGCTTCATAAAAATGGTAAATTAACAGGGAAAATTGAAAGCCCCATTGTTGATGCAAACACAAAAATAGAAACTCTGCTTCAATTTCAAAAAAGAGGAAACCTTAAAAACTTTGAAACCATTGCCATTGGCGATGGTGCCAACGATATCCCAATGCTTCAGGGCGCTGGAGTTGGTGTCGGTTATTACCCCTACCCTGCGACAGCAGAAGCTTCGGACGTTAAAATTAAACACGGCGACCTTACAGCGCTACTTTATTTGCAGGGTTATACAATAAGTGATTTTGTAGATAGCTGACTTTATGTTATTGTATAATGAAACCATTAGGAGCCACATATTGTATAAAAATATTCTTGCGCCACTTACACTAGTAGCCTTAATGATGATGGCATCCCACGTTCAAAGTCAAGAGCCTGATAAACTGATTTTACCTGATGGTTTTTCCATCGAGGTTTACGCTAAAGTCCGAGATGCTAGACAGATGTCATTGGGCGATGATGGTACTGTTTACGTCGGCACTCGAAGTCGTGCTGGAGGGAGAGTTTTTGCCATTCCTGATGCGAATGGGGACGGTAAGGCAGATGAAGTTATTACTATTACAAGCGGACTTAAAAGACCCTCCGGTTTAACTTACCACAACGGAGACCTCTATATTGGGGCTATAAGTCGTATCTATAAAATTAGCGATATTGAAAACAATTTTCGCAATAAGCCAACCCCAGAAGTAATCTTTTCTGACCTTCCGGACAAAACACACCATGGCTGGAAATTTTTAGAATTTGGTCCAGATGGGCTCCTCTATATACCTATTGGTGCGCCATGCAATATCTGCGAGCCGGATGAAGAATTTGCTACCTTAAATACTTTGGATATTAACAATCCAGAGTTAGGAATAACTAAATATGCTATGGGTATTCGAAATACGGTGGGCTTTGACTGGGATCCCAAAACAGATGATCTTTGGTTTACTGATAATGGTGGAGATGGTCTAGGTGATGAAATGCCCGCTGACGAGCTAAACCGTGCTCCAAAAAGCGGCCTTCATTTTGGGTATCCTTATATCCACCAGGGTGATACACAAGATCCAAAATTTGGTAGTGGAAAAAAGGCCGAGGATTATATAGCTCCCGCACAGAAACTTGCTCCTCATGCTGGTGCTATCGGTATGGCTTTCTATAAGGGTGACATGTTCCCCCATAAATATAAAAATAATATTATAATTGCTGAACATGGTTCATGGAATAGAACAGATGAGGCTGGTCACACTGGTCATATGTTAACTTTTGCAACTATCCAAAATGGAGAAGTTATGAGTTATGAACCCTTTGTTACCGGGTTCTTGCAAAATAATGAGGCCTGGGGTCGACCATCGGATATACTTGAGCTCAAAGATGGCAGCCTATTAATAGCCGATGACGAGGCTAATGCAATTTATAGGCTGACCTATTCTGAATAATAAGAGTAAATAAATAGTAATTGTAAGTAATTAATAATAAACTTCATACTTCATTTTTAAAAATAATTAAAAGACAAAGGCATAATAAGCATGACAATAAAATTCTCTCGTCGTGAGTGGCTTGCAGGCATTACTTCTGCTAGTGGATTAATTCTTTCTGGCTCAACCGTCTCAGCCCAGAGTTTTATGGAACCTAACGTAAACCCTACAGCAGAAAATCCTATTCGGGCCCATTTCAATGAAAATGTTTATGGTCAGTCTCATAAAGCGCGAAAGGCTATCGCCGATTCAGCTAAGGATTCTCATAAATATGCATTTCGTGACATGCGTGCCTTACAGGCCCTTATGGCTAAGCTTGAAGACATTCCAGCTGAGTATGTAGGCTTGGGTGCTGGGTCTACAGAGTTTCTGGAAAAAGCTGCCGTATTTAATGCCGTAGCGGGTGGCGATATATTGTTACCTATTCCAACATACGGAGATCTCGCTCGCTTTGGACGCACTTTAGGATCAAAACTTATAGAGGTACCAGTAGGCAATGACATGCATATCAATCTTGACGCCATGAGGGCAGCAATGACCGATAACACCAAACTCATCTACCTCTGCAACCCTAATAACCCAATACCTTCAATCATAGAGAAAAATGCTCTAAAGGAATTTTGTAATGAAATGTCAGAAAGAGCTACTGTTCTTATAGATGAAGCCTATTTTGAGTATGTGGATAATCCAAATTATGAGAGTATGATTAGTCTTGTCAAAGAAAACAAGAATATCATAGTTACACGCACTGCATCTAAAATACATGCGTTTGCAGGTATGAGAATTGGAGTTTGTTACGCCCACCCAGACTTCATTAAAAGAAGCTTTGGGATGTTTACGAATAGTCTCAACCTCCCAGCAATGCGGGGTGCTTATGCAAGTTATCAGGATTATGAATATCAGGCATTCCTCAAGCAGAAGAATAAAGAATGTCAAATTATTATTACAAAAATGCTTAATGATATGAGACTTGAATATATTGAAAGTAATGCAAACTTTATATTCTTCAATGCTGGCCGTCCTTCATCTGAGGTCGCAAACACTATGAAAAAACATCACATTCTAACAGGCCGTCCTTTCCCTCCATTTAAAAACTGGGTAAGGCTTAGCTTAACTAAACCCGAAGAAATGAAATATTTTGCTGAAAGATATAAAGCAGAGTATAGCTAACATAGGAGAAAGAGAATGACAAAGAATGTAACAAGGCGTGACTGGTTGGTTGGAACGGGAGCTGTTGCTAGCGGTTTAATGCTAGGAAATAATGTCTCAGCGCAGAGTATGTCTGATTTTTCTGCGTTTGGGGAAGCAGTTACTCCAGAAAATCCTATTCGAATGACTAATAACGAAAATCCTTACGGTTTAAACCCAAAGGCCATGAAGGTAATTATTGAAGCATACAAACGCGCGCACACATATAACTTTACAACACGAAGGCAACTTATAAAGGTTATTGCTGAGATGGAGGGCATTTCAGAAGATCACATCGCTGTTGGCGCCGGTTCAGGTGAATACCTTGTCGCTACGGGTGCTCTTTGCGGCATAACTGGAGGTGACCTAATTGCCCCCCATCCCACATTTGGAAGTATCATTAGAAGTGCACGAAATTTTGGGGCTAATGTTATCAGTGTTCCTGTTGCAGACGATATGTCTATTAATATGGACGCGATGCGAAAAGCCATTACCAATAAAACAACGTGTATTTATTTTTGTAATCCAAACAATCCAATTCCAAGTATTATAGAAAAAAACGTTCTTGAAGAGTTCTGCCTAGAATTCTCAAAGAAAACAATGATTGTCATTGACGAAGCTTATTACGAATATGTCCGTGATGATAGTTATTCAACGATGGCTCATCTTGTAAAAAATAATAAAAACATTGTTGTATTAAGAACGGCTTCAAAGATACATGCATTTGCAAATGTTCGTGTTGGTTTTGCTTTCGCTCATCCAGATACTTTAAAAAAGCTTCTTATGTTTCGCTCTGGAACCACAACACATCCATCACTAATGGGTGCAATAGAGAGTTACCAAGATGCAGACTATCAAAAATTTGTTGTCGACAAAAACTACGAATCGCTTAACATTCTTTATAATATGTTTGATGAACTTAATATGCCTTACGTAAATGCACATGCAAATTTTGTTTATGCGAATGCCGGACGTGATGCTAATGAAGTTAGATCTAAATTGCGTAATTCCGGCGTTCTAATTGGAAGAAAATATGATCCATTCCCTAACTGGATCCGAATTAGTACCGCTAAGCCAGAGGAAACCGAATACATGGTTAAAGTTTACAAAAAAGAATTCTCTTAACTCAAAGGAAAAAAAATGAAAGAATTAACGCGACGTGACTGGCTAAAAGGCACATCATCATTTGCTGCTGCAAGCATAGCATATGCTACTACTGCTCAGGCACAAAGCTTAACAATGAAGGGCTATGTCCCGACTGCGAAAAACCCCATTCGTATGAGCTCAAACGAAAACCCCTATGGTATTCCGAGGTCCGCCCAGAATGCAATGATAGATGGTTTTAAAAAATCGCATCTATACGGGAGTGGAGCAACGCGCGAACTTCTGAAAATTGTTGCTGATCGTAATGGCGTCGCATCAGAAAATGTTCTAGTTGCTAGTGGTTCAAAAGAAGTTTTAAAGGTTGCAGCACTGATTGTAGCACTTGAAGGTGGAAAGGTAATGGCCGCAAACCCGACTTATCACGACCTTGTTAGATATAGCGGGTGGGTTGGTACGGATATTACATGGGTGCCTCTTGATAAAAAAAGTATGACAACTGACCTTGATGCTATGCGCGTGGCTTATACGGATGATGTAAAACTTATTTATCTATGCAATCCAAATAATCCTGTGCCAACTATATTAGAGAAAGGCAAACTTCAGGATTTTTGTCTTGAAATGTCAAAAAAATGCATTGTTTTTATCGATGAGGCATACCATGAATTTGTTACCGATCCCAATTATGAATCCATGGTAAAAATAGCAGCGACGAACGATAATATTATTGTATCAAGAACTGCGTCAAAAATTCATGGCTTTGCTGGCATTCGTGTAGGTTTTGCATTTTCAACGCCCACCACACTTGCCAAAATTAATCGAAGGGTAACAGGTTCAGTTAGCACGCCAGCTATTTACGGTGCGCTTGCTGCCTATCAGGACCATGAATTTATGGATTTCATTAAACGTAAAAATGAAGAATCATTGCAGGAGGTTTATAAAGTATTTGAAAAACATAACGTTCGTCATTTTAAATCAAATGCTAATTTTACATTTTTTGAAACGGGAATAGAGTTTTCAGAAGTTCGCGACCGTTTTTTAAGGAATGGGATAAATATTGGCCGACCCTTCCCACCATTCATCACTTGGGCGCGAGTTAGTATGGCAAAACCAGAGGATATGACTTACTTCGCAGAAGTTTACGAAAAAGAGTTTGTTAGTTAATCATTTTAAATTTATCATTTTGGCTGTGTTTTCCTTTTAAACGAATTAAGTGACATTTAAAAAAAATTTGTTATGGTAAATATAAAGCTCCACTGAATTAAAACGATAGGACCATATAATGACAAATGATATATCAAGAAGAGATTGGTTAAAAGGTGGCTCTGCTCTTGCTATTTCAATGGTTGCAGGTAGTCGAGCTGATGCCCAAAATATGGCAGTTCCCGGCTTTATCCCGTCCGCTGATAATCCAATTAGATTAGGTACAAACGAAAATCCCTATGGTCTTTCAAGAACCGCCCGTAATGCCATCATAGAAATGTTTGATCATGCTCACGAATATGGTCGCGGTCGTTATATGGAGCTTATGAGTGTCCTTTCCAGTATTGAGGGCTGTGGGGCAGAAAACCTTACATTCTCTGGTGGATCAGGAGAAATTCTTAAAACTCTCGGTCTTATTACAGCTATCGAAGGTGGCAGCATTCTAACAGCTGAACCAACTTATCATGATCTAACCAGATACGCAGAACGACGCGGCGTAAAAGTTACGCGTGTACCTGTTGACGGAGATATGACTGTTGACCTTGATGCAATGCGTGAAGCCTACACTGATGACGTTAGCCTAATATATTTAGTTAATCCAAACAATCCCTTACCAACAGTAATGCATAAAGATAAACTTCGTAAGTTTTGTCTTGAAATGTCAAAGAAATGTCTAGTATTTATCGATGAAGCTTACCATGAGTATGTCAATAATCCTGATTATGAAACTATGGTACCTCTTGCTATTGCTAATGAAAATATAATGGTTGCGAGAACAGCCTCAAAAATTCATGGTTTTGCTGGCGTTCGTCTTGGTATAGCTTATTCAACAGAAAAATGGATTAAAAAACTTCGTGAGTTCATGACTGGTTCCACAAATCAGCTAGCAGTTGCTGGTGCAGCCGCAAGTTATAAAGATACGGAAACACAAGATTTTTGTCGCCGAAAAAATCAAGAATCTCTCGCTATTACTTATGCCCTTTTTGATAAATATAATGTTAAATACATAAAATCAAATGCGAACTTTGTATTTTTTAAAACAGGCATAGAAGCTCAAGAAGTTAGAAAGATGTTTAGAGCTAATGGTGTTCAAGTTGGCCGGCCATTCCCACCTTTCACAAAGTGGTGTAGAGTGAGTATGGGTAAACCTGAAGACATGGAATACTTCTCTCAAGTTTACCAGAAGTTATTTATAACAAGTTAAAAAAATAAATATAAAGGTATAATTCTGTAGGGCGATTTTTTTTATTTTATATGAAAAATTCACTTGTATTGCTATCCTAATTATTACAATAAAATAAGGGGGGAATTAAATGACTAAATTAACCAGACGTGAGTGGCTCATTGGAAGCGCTGCCCTAGTTGGCAGTACAGCTCTTGCGGCAAACGCTCACGCACAAAGCATAACTGTGGATGGTTACTTACCAACGCCAGAAAATCCTATCCGAATGAGTTCGAATGAAAACCCTTATGGCATAAATAAAAAAGCAAGTATAGCCATGCATAATGCCCATAAACATGGCCATTTATATGGTGGAGGCGGAGCACAAAAACCACTCACAAATCTCATTTCTAAGATGGAAAATATCCCATCCGAAAATGTCATGGTTGCTGGCGGATCTGGTGAAATACTTAAAACTATCGCCTTAATGGTTGCCATGGAGGGTGGCAAGATTCTTGCCCCAAACCCCACATATGACGATACCTTTATGGATTATAGTAACCAACGTGGTATTGAAAAAATATGGGTGCCTGTTGCAGAAGATTTATCAATAGACCTTGATGCAATGAGGGCTGCCTATACGGATGATGTGAAAATAATTTATCTTTGTAACCCAAACAACCCTATACCAACTGTCATGCATGGAGAAAAACTTAAAGAGTTTTGTAAGGAAATGTCGAAAAAATGTTATGTTTTTATCGATGAAGCCTACTATGAATACGTAATTGATCCTAATTATCAAACCATGATTCCACTGGTTACTGAGTATCCAAACATAGTAGTTACTCGCACAGCTTCAAAAATACATGCATTTGCAGGAATTCGTATAGGTTTTGGTTTTGGTTCTTCTCAAATGCTCGCCAAAATTAAAAGCTTAATGACGGGATCTATTAATGGCCCCGCCATGTGGGGTGCGATAGAAAGTTACAAGGATACTGAATATCAAAATTTTGTTTTGCGTAAGAATGGGGAAGCGCTACAAATATTATATGATTTATTTGATAAGCACGGTATGCGACACATTAAATCAAACGCTAACTTCACTTTCTTTGAGACCGGTATGAATTCTAAAGAGGTATATAATCGAGTTAGAAAGCACGGTATTGCAATCGGCAGACCCTTTCCACCAAAACTAGATTGGATGCGTATAAGTACCGCTAGGCCAGAAGATATGAGGTTTTTTGTTGAGGTTTATGAGAAGGAATTTTTTAGCTAATAATAAATAAAGGGCGTCTTGATTATGAATAACGCCCTTTATCAATTAAATAAAATCAAGAGTTTTCTTTAATCCAATCTTCAAAATCACCTTTCGAAGTGTTGCCAACTTTCATAGCTGCCACTTCACCGTTCTTAAACATAAGCAATGTTGGAATACCACGCACGCCATACTTTGTTGGTGTTTCTGGATTTTCATCAATATTTACCTTTGCAAATACAACGTCTCCTAGGTTATTTGACACATCCTCGAACACAGGGCCAAACTGTTTGCAAGGCCCACACCATTCTGCCCAAAAATCAACTATTACGGGTTTATCTGATTTTAGTACTTCTTTATCGAAGGCGTCGTCTGTTACTGCAATAATGCTCATCATTTATTCCTCAAAATATATTTATTATGAATAGAATTTAAGAAGCCTTGATGCCATCGTCAAGAGGCAAGATGATTAAAAGTCAATTTTATTTAACATCTCATCAGGAATTTCCATTAAGCGCGTGACATCAGTCCATAAGAGATATGTTCTTACATTGTGTTTTGGGTATATTTTTTTAATTACAGCACGGTATGCCGCCATCTGCTTTATATAAATCCTTGGGATATTTTCTACGTCTCTAGGTGGAGGACGATTTGTTTTATAGTCAATAATTTGCACCTCATTATCGCTCACAACCATGCGGTCAACTTGACCACTTAAACTAAAACTACCAACCTGTCCCACCATCGGCACTTCAGATCGACTACCGGGGCCGAACAATCCTTTCAAGTCTTTACCATTGAGGATAGCAAATACTTCTTTTAAAATTATTTCGATATCATTCTTTGACAACTCATGAACGTCTTGCCTTAAGTACTGTCTCGCTAATTCGTCTCTTTTTACTACTTCCCTCTCAGGCAGTACTTCGAGTAATTTATGAATGAGCAGTCCACGATGATATTTCTGTCTATCCTGCTTCATCTTTGGTTTTATTTTAAGGGGACTACGAACAACCTCATCCTCATAGTTTTCCCTAGATGGGCTAAGTGGTTTGCTGGGATTTGGCTCTAAACTTGGGTCATGAAATACCCAGGTTGGTAAATTTGGTACTGATTCAAATTCAACACTTTGAGAAAAAATTTTTTTTGAAATACTTTTTTCACCCGTCTCACGTCTTAAAAAACTATCATCTCCTTCTAACATCTCCTCAGTACCATCCATTTTCGATAAAGGGTTTCGGATCAAATCATACCAACAGTCATCCTTGCGACTTATTTTATTTTCCCAGCCACAAACATATAGCCTATCTTCCGCCCTGGTCATTGCCACATAAAGGAGACGTTTATTTTCATCTTTGATGGCGGATAAACGCTCTTCATAAGCAGTATTGCCAACACCAATACGAGTTTCTTCATTCTTAACCCAAAGTAAGTTTCGATTGCGCTCTTCTTCTAACCAAAAAACTTTATCTTTCATTGTTATAGCCTGACAAGTATCTGGCAAAAAAACGATGGGTGCTTGGAGGCCTTTTGCCCCATGAACCGTCATAACACGCACCATGTTAGCACCCTGTTCCATGTCTCTTTTTATTTTAATGTCACCCCTTTCAATCCAATTTAAGAATCCCTGCATCGATGAAATATTATTTTGTTCATATTTTATGGATTGGTTAAGAAACTCATCAATTGGATCATTGACTTGTTCACCAAGACGGGCAATTAATTTTTCTTTGCCCCGAAGCGGTCCAAGTAAATAATTAAAAAACTCAAATGGTGGATGAAAGTCTGCATAATTAGTAAGTTTTGTTAGATAATCTATTGCTACCTGATAAGATGGTCTTTCAGTTCGACGGCTAAACAATGAGTGCCATAACGTTTCTCTACTATTTCGTGAGTTAGCCAAATTAAATAAATCAACTTCACTCATTCCAATAAAGGGGCTTTTCAAGACAACCGCTAATGTTAAATCATCACTGGGAAGTAGTGTAAAATTTGCTATTGCTACAAGGTCCATTATAGCCAGCTGGTCCATGAGAACCATTTTATCAAGACCAGCAACATCTATGCCTCTCTTTTTTAAAGCTCTTATCATATAATGAACAAATTCATTACGCTTTTGGACAAGAATTAATATATCCCCCGCCTTAATATGTCGTCCTTTTGAAGCTAATATTTCTCCATCTTTTATCCACTTATCTATTTGATTAGCTATTTTTTCAGAGAGCTTACTTTTTGGGTTATGTGCAGGTTTTTGGATAATAGGGACAGACCAGTCATCCTCTTCTTCCTCTTGATCAGAAAGGATTGGATCCCAAATCTCAACTAGTCCAGGATCACCCTTTCTATGAGTATCATGTTTAATTTCAGAATTATCAAAGGAAATTGCCCGACGATGCGCATCTGTGTCAAAGACTGCATCAACGACTTCTAATATGGAAGATGTGGAACGAAAGGACAGGTTCATGGGAACAGCTGAAAATTTTAACTTGGCGTCATTTGCCTGCTTTTTGAAATATTCTTTATTTTCATCAAACTTTTTTGGTTCAGCTTTTTGAAAGGAGTAAATTGATTGTTTAATATCACCAACAGCAAAAATTGTCCTTGGGTTTTCTAGTAATTCATCTTCCCCGCGTGTACCAAAACCGGCAAAAAATTCCTGAGATAATTTTTTAATAATACCCCATTGCACAGGATTGGTATCCTGAGCTTCATCAATTAATATATGATCAAGTCCCTCATCTAGTTTAAAAAGTATCCAACTCGCGCTTACATTATGAAATAGGTCCCTAACCTTTGAGATTAAATCATCAAAATCGACGACATTACGATTAATTTTTCGTCTATTATATTTTTTTATGAGCTCATAACCAATTCGCAGAATAGCCAATGTATTTTCATAAAGTGTATATGCCCGCAAGCGGTCACAAACAATTTTAACTCTATTGGCCTCCTCAGATAAAACATCATAGTCACCAGGATACTCAAGACCCAAATTTTTAGTCATTTGCTGTCGAGGCTCTCGATCTTTTTTAAGGTAAACGTTTTTATAACTATCAAAAGATTTTATTCTTTTTTCTACATCTTTAAGCCACCCTAAGATTACTTTTCCTCGATCAATATCAGTTTTTGTTCCTTTTAATAGGGTTTCCGAGGCTATTTTTAAACTGGTACTATTAAAATTATTATCATCTACAGCAGCGTCTAGAATTGTTTCAGTGCAGTCATCGCTACTAAATCCAAGCAAGTTTTTCAAATTTTCAGATACAACCGTAAACGAAGATGAATTTTGGTTAAAGAGCTCCTCAATACCACCCCGCTCGTCGGATAATTTTTTCATTAACTCTGTGAAAGTTCCTTCGGCGAGCATACCTGAAAGGTAATTTAGTGCGTCACGCAAAGGTATATTTGTGCCGCCATCAATATCAAGAAGCATTTCGTCTTGAGAATGCCTAAGATGTTCATTAATTGTAATTTCATCTAGAAGGTCAAAATTTGGTGAAATAGCTGCTTCTATAGGAAAGCGACCCAAAAGAGACTGACAAAAAGAGTGTATAGTTTGAATTTTAAGGCCACCCGGTATATCTAAAACTTCAGCAAACAATTTTCGTGCCGCCACTTTTTGGTCTTCACTTGGAGTAGTACCAAGTATATCAATAAGTTCACTATTAAGTTCCTTGTCTTCCAATGATATCCAGTTTGCGAGACGTCCATTAACTCTATTAGACATTTCTGCGGCTGCTGTAGTTGTATATGTGAGACATAAAATTTTATTAGGCTTATTACCAGCCAACATCAAACGAAGTACACGATTGGCAAGGACAAATGTTTTACCGGTACCTGCAGATGCTCCAACCCAGACAGAAGTACTCGGATCTGATGCTTTAAGTTGCTCAGGGGTTTGAGGATCCATCAGCCATCCCCCCATTCTTTAGTTCGAGCTAGATGATCATATTCACCATACCCATTATAAATTAGGTTAGGTTTATTTAAATATGGTGTTTGCAGAAGGTCAAATGTAGTCACTAATTTGGTAAGGCCTTCATATGCTTTATCCGCAAGTTCCATAGGGTCTACAGCATCCCTTTTTTTTGAGGCGTTAAAGTTTGTAATCTTACCAGCTACTTCACCGCCAGAAAGTTTCCAGTAAGATAATTCATTAACCTGCGCTGACTTTATCGACAAAAACCCACCCATGGACGCTATCACTGCTTCCAGCGTTAACTGTGGTGCAAATCCGCTTTTTAGCTGCTTTAGTCCTGGTGCAGAACCAGTTTTGTAGTCAATGATGCTCAAGGTACCATCTTCTAAAACATCAATTCGATCTGCTTTAGCGTTCAGGGTGAATTTACCACCCACTAATTTTATACTAATTTCACCTTTAGTTTCATTAGCAAGAGTTGTTATTGTTTTTCTACGCTTACGTTCTTCTGCAACAAACCATTTAGCTATTTGCTTAAACCGTGGCCACCAAAAGGCTCTAACTGTTGGCTTATGGATAGTCTTAGTAAAATAATTTTTCCCAATACCAATCAAACGTTCTTCAGCGTCATCTGGAAGAGTATTTTTAAATTGGTTCATGAAGTCCTCAAGAATCTCATGAATTATAATACCCTTATCCATCGCCCCCGGATCTTGATCAAGTTCATCTATCTTTTTTAACCGTAATATTTTTTTGGCATAAAGTGTGTAGGGATCACTCATCCATTCCTGAATTCGAGAAACCGATAAATCACGTGGCCTAGCTTCCAGAGGAGGCCTCGGTTCAGGTGGTTTAATCATAATTTTATTTTTTGGTTTATCGATTTTCTCGTACCAATTTAACCATTTTTCACTTGGCTTTTCATAGTGATGACCCCCAACAATCGCATGTAACCGATTTAACCAACGTGATTTTACAGTTGGCGTTCCATCTACTTTTTCTGACCTTGTAATCACAACATTTTTTGCTGAAGCAATCTGAACAAAATCATGAGCACTTAATCCAATTTTTTGTTCAAGTTCAGGCAACCCAAAGTCTCGGCGCATAGGACGGCTCATCCAGGGATCAGCGGCTGGTTCGGGCGGCCAGACACCTTCGTTTAATCCTGATAAAATCATCAAATCTGAATGTTGAAGGCGCGCTTCCAAGGGACCCCAAATATTTAAACGAGGGTGCTGTCCAAACTTTGAACGTACTGTAACGGAATTCATAAATTGTTCAAAAAGAGCTACATATTGATCTGGACTAAACTCACGCATATAGGGTGCAGCCATCAACAAATCTTCTATTAGACTTGCTGCGGCCTCGCCATCATCACCTTTCCACAGTCTCTTTTCACCCTGTTCGTCACTAATTGATGCTAATTTTTCTGCCATTTCTATATGAGCAACCAACAACTCCCCAAAAGTAGCTTCTCCTTGCATCAATCTATCAAAAGGTTCTATAATTTCTCTTAAACTTTGCCACCATTTAAAAATATTGTCTTCACAATTTTTTTCTTGAGAAAGGAGTTTATCAATACCCAAAAGACCCGGGCTTGGCCTCGGACCACGAAGGTTGGTTTTTTCAAAGGACCGAACACATTTCCTAAAGTTTGCAATACTCTTACCACCCCCCATCAAAGGATGTTTTAAGGTGCTCATAAATGCAATAGGTGCATATTGTTCTGAAACCATTTCAGCGGTTAAACGCAAATAGACACCAACAGCAGTATTAAAAAGTGGCGTACCAGCACTGTCATCAATAGATATTTTCCATCGGGAAAGCTCCCCTGCCACCCGTCGGGCCAACATGCGGTCAGGAGTAATCAATGCTGCTGTTTTTCCCGGAATATTTAGTTGTTCGCGCATCATCAGTGCAATAATACCGGCTTCTTCACGAATGCCTGGTGTCACGATCTGATCAATACCACTGAGCACTTTTTTCTTATCCCAATCCAAGTCTTGCCAACGGTCTGTTGTCTGAGCTGGACGCATTATCTCACGAAATAACTGAGTTTTATGGTGATCTGGTTGATTTTTTTTCTTATCCCAACGTAACACTTCATCACGATTAGAGCCCATCACTTCAAGTAATTTTTTCATTGTTGCTTGAGGGTGGGTATCTTCTATTTTATTCCAACTTTTATCATCAAGGTGAATATCTAAACCCGGGAGAATAACAATTCCCTTTGGTAGTCTTGCAATTACCGCAAGCAGCGCAGACGTAACTTTCAAAGATCCAGTTGAACCAGCGGCAATAATTGGATGTTGTGGTGGGTTTTGGAGCCAACTTTCCCTTAAGAGACCTAAAAGTTTATTGCGCCTTTTAGTCGCATCCATATAGCCAGTAGAGACAAGTATATCAGGCCAATTTTTTGACAAAATTTCTAAAAATTCAAGAGTTTTTTGCCAGTGGATAGCAAACTCCAGCGGAACTATATCCTTTAAATCAGTAAAATCTATTTCTTCTGTATGAACTTGGTCAAGAAAATGTCCAAGGGCCTCAGCAAGAACAGCCCGTGCAGCACTTTTTGGTATATCCTCACCCCTTTTTTTATACCATGAGTGTATTATTTCCATGAGAAGGATTTGTCTTATATGATTTGGAACTGCAGGTTTTAAGGAAAGGTCATCAGACAGACTAATTGAGCCCAAAACCAGATCATCCTCATCCACGTCACCAATTGGTTGAAGGTTTGGCAAAATAATTGGTTTTCCACCAGAAAGCCGCAAAAAGGCTTCACGGAGCGAGCGGACAGCACGTCGATTAGGCAATAAAACCATAACATTACTTAAAGAGAGAGGGTCACCTCCGAATCTATCCATGATCCCTCCAGCTAGCTCATCAACAAATGAATGATGGGCTAGTATATTATAAATTTCAGGATCTTTTCCAAGGCGTCTTGGCATCATTTCCCCTTAAGAAGTTTTTCCGTCTCATAAACGGACACTGGAGTACCTACATGGTACCACGAACCATTATGTAGTAAACCGAATAAGCGCCCTTTAGCTGCAGTTTGGCGAAATACTTTTCGCAAAGAAAATTTATTTTCCTCAATTCCCTCAAAACATGTAGGTCTAACAATATGGATACCGCCGTAGAAATAATCACTGTGGGTATCCTCGCCCCTAAATGTCAACCTACCATCCTTATCCATATGAAAGTCTCCCGCACCCTCATGTCCATGGGCTTCACTTCGCTTTATCAGCAATAATAGCACATCCATATCATCACGCCATTCGGTTGCAAGCCTACTTAATGCTCCCTGATCTTTATCTTTCCAAATCATATCACTATTTAATATATAGAAGGGGTCCTTACCCATTAGTGGTAACACTTTTTTTATTGCACCCCCGCTATCAAGAAGACCATCCGTTTCATCAGACAGTGTTATCTTTGGACGCCAATCTTTACGATCAATTACAAACTGATCAATTTGCTTTGCAAAATGATGTTTATTAACGATAGTGTTTGTAACAGCAGAATCTGCAAGATTATCCAATGTTTGAGCCAGCATCATTTTACCATTTATTTCAATAAGTGGCTTAGGAATATTATCAGTTAGTGGAGCCATGCGCTTTCCAAGGCCAGCAGCAAGCACCACAGCTTGACTTGGCTTAAGTGGATTTGGGACAAAAACTTCACTTCTTCTGTTTGGAATTTCCTTATCTAACCAGGTTCTTAGTTCACTCAAAGCAGGGTGCTCGAGACAGCGTTCAAGAAGCCTCCAAACTCGTGGAATAAACTTTATATAGTGATTTTTACCGTCGCGGAGGTAAAGCCTTGCAAAAATACCAATTATTTTCATATTTC
>CAJQRG010000066.1 GCA_905612225.1 Emcibacteraceae bacterium
GTCCATTTTAGCCATCAGATTAGAAAGACTTGGCGACAGTGGTGGTTTACCAAACTCTGAAATATCGGCCCCTGCACAAAAGGTCCGACCTGCACAAATAAGAATAATAGCCTTTACAGATGTATCTTTACAAAGCTGCTGAATAGCATCAGAAACACCAGACCTAACTGCATGCGAAAGGGCATTTACAGGCGGGTTATCAATAGTGACAACTGCAATATTTTCCTTAATTTCTGTTAAAACAATATTCACTTACATTGGCCTTTATTTAAAACGTAGTCATCAGCCCTAAACTTATGACTATTTTCTATTTATTTATGACGCTTGGGTTTTGATTTTTGCTGCCATTCTAATTGCTGTCGCCTTGCTTTCTGTTTTAAGCTATAGGCTTGAGCTTTACCAGTAAGATATTGTTTTTCCCAGTCGCCTTCTTCAAGTTTTACACCATACCAGGCTGCAGCTTCACGTGTAAAATTAGGGTTCCATAAATGCGGTCTTCCAATAGCTACAAGATCAGCACGCCTGGTATGAATAATAGTATTTACTTGTGCCGGTTCAGTAATATTGCCCACCGCCATTGTAGCCACTTTAGGTACATTACGAATAGCATCTGCAAAACCAAGCTGAAACATACGGCCATAAACTGGCTTTTGGTCTGAAACCGTTTGTCCTGCGGAAACATCAATAAGGTCAACTCCTGCATTCCTAAAGGCTTCAGCGATATAAAAAGTATCCTCCTCGGTTATACCCCCCTCTTTCCAATCACTAGCAGAGATTCTTACCGACATAGGCTTCGTATTAGGCCATTCTTCTCGCATGGCTATGAATATCGCCAAAGGAAATCGCATTCTATTTTTAATAGATCCGCCAAAATCATCAGACCTAATATTGGTTAAAGGCGACAAAAATGAAGCAATCAAGTAACCATGAGCTGCGTGCATTTCAATCATATCAAAACCAGCACGGTCAGCACGGACAGTCGCTTGACGAAAATCTGCAATAATTTTTTCCATCTCTGCGCGTCCCAGCTCCTCTGGTGTCTTGGATATACCCTCAAAATAGGGAAGAGCTGATGCAGATTTTATAGGCCAATTTTTATTCGATTTTTCCATTGGAAAATCCATCTTTTCCCAACCAAGCTGGCTTGAGCCTTTACGACCCGCATGGCCCAATTGCATACATATTTTTGTCTCAGTATTTTTATGAACAAAATCAACAATGCCCTTCCAACTCTTTTCTTGCTCATCGGTCCAGAGGCCCGGACAACCGAGGGTAATACGCGCTTCTGGGGATGGACACGTCATTTCAACATACATCAGCCCCATACCGCCTTTGGCCGCACCGCCATAATGTATCAGGTGCCAATCAGTCAAATTACCATTTTCATCAGCAGAATATTGAGCCATCGGTGACATTACCACTCGATTTCGCAACTCCATTTTACCGAGCTTAAATTTTGTAAACATAGGGGTTGGACGGCTCTCACGATAATCATACCCGCTCTCTTGATAATAACGTTCATACCATGCCGTATCGATTTTTTCTGTAAATTCAGGATCCCGTAGTATCAAATTATCATATGTAACAGATTTTGATCGACACATGACCACCGCAGCAAATTGCATAAGGTCCATATCCCATGAACGGTCCATATGTTCAAACCAACCCATGGAAACATCTGCACTATGTTGCAAAATCTGCACTGGGGTTTCACGTTTTGATACATATGCCTTAAAAGCATCTTCAACCGATTTTTCACCGTGTTCCAAAACAGAATCTGATAGTGCGATGGCACACTCCATAGCTAATTTTGTTCCTGATCCGATAGAAAAGTGGGCAGATGCTTTTGCATCCCCAAGAATAGTGATGTTTTTATGATACCAATTATTACAGTATATGCGGGGAAATTGTCGCCACATAGATCGGTTTAGTATAAGATTGTGTCCCTCAAGTTCATCTGCAAATATAGTCTCAAGCTTATCGGCTGAATCCTGTTCATTACATTTTTCAAACTGCCACCCCTGCCAACACTCATCAGACATT
>CAJQRG010000067.1 GCA_905612225.1 Emcibacteraceae bacterium
ATAAAGCCGGTCCGTATGAGATATAAACTGAACAGAAAAATATATAAAACAGGGTGATCAAAATGACTAAATATAAAGCTATGCTTGGCGCAGCAGCAATATTCGTCGCCTCCTCTCTATTTTCAAGCGCGGCTCTCGCCGATTGGACGCTAGATGCCGGAAACTCAAATATTTCCTACGGCACCGTTAAAAACGATATGATAGGTGAAAGCAATACATTCAAAACAATTTCTGGATATCTTAATAATAATGGACAGATCAATATTGATATCGACCTTGCATCCATCGATACATTAATCGAAATTCGTGATGGCCGCATGCGAGATATTGTTTTTAAAGTATCTGAAAATGCTACAGCAAAACTAAGAGGTGATATAAACCTTAAAGACCATGATAATCAAGAAATTGGAACTAGCCGCGTTATTGAAACGACGTTCAGCCTTGAGTTTGTTGGTCAAAAAATTGATCATGACGTTAAGCTTCTAGTCACCCGTCTGGCAGAAAATAAAGTTATGGTGACGCCACACGGCGTAATGTTTATTGACGCAGACGATTACGATCTGCTAGATGCTATTGAAATCTTAAGAAACTTAGCAGGTCTTGATACAATTGCGTCGGTTATCTCAATGGGATTTTATTTAACATTTGTAAAGTAGGTCTATAGAAAAAAAATGACTATTAAATATTTAAAAATATCCCTTGCAACTGGGTTATTTTGCTTATCACTTCTGCCAAATCTGTCTCATGCAGAATTAACTCCCAACCAGATTAACCTTCTAACCGTCGCTAGTGAAAAAGACAGTGGAAAGCATTTCATGGTTCTTGTTGACCTATTGATAATTGCAAACCCCGCGGACGAAGTTGAAATTAGACGTATAGCACGTGCGATAATGCCAAAAATATTTTCTGAACCTAAGGCATCAGCTCCCACCAACATAACTAGCCCAATGATTATTAATGGTACAATTTTTTCAGACAGTGGCGCGGAGCAACTTTCTAAATTTATTTTACCTGGGTGGGACAAGGAGGTAGAGCTAAATGGTCTTGTTAGTTCGGGGAATACAAGTCAAAAATCATTCGGTGTAGCAACAAAATTTCATCGGGAAAATGGAGCTTACGAGCAAACAGTAGCCACATATTTTGACTACAACACCAGTAAATCGATAACCAACAAACGTCGCTATGGTGTCTCTTTTAAAAATGATTATAGCATTAACAATTCTTCTTACGTGACTGGTTTTGCAGGTGTTGAGGCTGATAGTTTTGGCGCATTTAATAAACGTCTCACAATAAATTCAGGCTATGGTCTAAGAGTTTTTGATAACGATAAATACAAATGGAATTTTGAGGGTGGTCCAGCAATGCTGATAACAAAACCCCTCGCCACAGGAAAATACGGGACGGATATTCTAGTTTATGCAAGTAGTTTATTTACTTGGAATATTAATGAACGCAGTGATTTTGAAAATGAAACTAAGGTGTTTATGGGAAGCAAGGTTGTTATCGAAAATAAAACCGACTACAAACTTAAGGTTAGTGGTGCCCTTAGCGGAAAATTATCTTTTGATGTGATTTATAACCGTGATGCGCCAATTGGTCGTAAAAAGACAGATACAATTTCACGTATTGGAGTTTTATACGATTTCTAAGATGTTTATAGTGCCTATTTATGTGGCTTTGACCCCTATTAACTTAGATAATTTTTGAGCATTTTGATCATTTTGTCTACATCCTGATTTGTGTTAAACATATGATTAGAGATCCGTATTGCATTATATTGTGGAAGCCGTTTGATAGTAATACCCTTATCTCTCATTCCTGTAAAAACTTCGTTATTTTTTATACTTTTAGGCAGACTAAAACTAACTATTGCTGAAGACAGCTCGGGATCATCTGGACTAATTATTTTTATACTTTTTATTTTTTTGAGCTCGCTATAACAATATTTAGCAAGTTTCATACAATGTCTTTCGATACGCGAAGTCCCCAGAGCCTTATGCCAATCAAGTACATCCCCAAATCCAATTATTATCGGTGCGTTTCTTGTGCCTGAAGAGGTAGAATAAACATCGTAACCACCGGCAATAAAAACATTATTCACACGATCTTGAATTCCTTGACGTAAATATAAAATTCCCGTTTCTTTTGGCCCCATAATCCATTTATGTCCACTACAAGCATAAACATCACAACCCAAATCTTGAAGGTCAATATGAAACATTCCAGGCGCCTGAGCCCCATCAACAATGAAAAGAATATCTCTGCCCCTAATTAGCTCTGACACTTCCTTTATTGGCCAACGTAACCCCGTCACAGTCTCCACGTGACTAAGAAGTAGTATTTTCGTTTTACTTGTTAAGTTAGCCCGAACTAGCTCGAGGAGTTCTTCTTTACTATCCGCTGGATAGGGCATAGTAATTCTTTTAATTAAAGCGCCTTTTGTGCTCGCAAGGAATTCAATCCCAGTGTCAGCACCCCCATGTTCATGATTAGTTGTTAAAATTTCATCCCCCACAGCCCAAGAAATTCCAGAACAAACTAAGCTGATGCCCTCTGTCGTATTTCTGGTAAGTATAATTTCCTCTTCATTGGCCCCCATGAAAGCCGCTACTTTTAATCGGGTTTTTTCCATTTCTCTACCCATGGGTCCAAAGTTTTCAATTGCAGGGTTAGCTTCGAGGCGTTTCGTAAGTTGGCTCACCTTATCAAAGACTAGCTTTGGTGCGGGCCCTAAAGTCCCCGTATTTAGATAAACAAGACCTTTCTTGAGCATAAGCTCCTCCCTAACAATGGCGAATAACTTATCATCAGGCATAATGTTAATTTCTTTTTCAAACCTATCCTGAGTTGAAGCAGTCCCCTTTGAAAGGCCTAGCAAAGCTAATGCTCCAAGGCCTGCGCCTTTTAAGAGACCGCGCCGGGTATTCAAAAGTTTATTCTCAGATAACAATTTTTTCATCTTTGATCCCCTACTATAAAAAAATTTATCATATTTTTTTAAACATACGCTTTTTATTCACACTAAAATAAACCCGTAACGCCAATAAACCTGATAAAATAATAGCATGAATAACAGGGACAAGTATATCAGCTTTGACCATCATATAATTGTGCGTGATCGCGAATATAGTTATTATATAAATAGTTTGGTGAAGATTTTTCCAATTTGCAGCCATTTTCTTTATGAAGTATTTAAAGGAAGTGATAGCCAGAGGAATGAGTAATAAAAAAGCCAGCATGCCAAAAGTTATTGCTGGCCTTTTAAAAATATCTTCCAATATGAGCACCCAGTCGAAAAAATAATCCAAAACCGTATAATTAAGAAAGTGCAAAAGCCCATAACTAAATGCGTAAAGCCCTAAAGCACGACGATATTTAATGAGGCGCCATTTTGTTAATTTTGTAAGGGGTGAAATGCACAAAGTCAGTAATAAAAAACGAATTGTCCAATTGCCCGTAAAGTCAGTAATAAACTCTATGGGATTTGCAGTAAGGCCATGAGGGGAAAAATTATACCAAAGCCACATCTGCCAAAAGAGCCACGCAGCTGGGATTAAGCTGATTATATGCAAAAAAATACGCGAGCTCTGATTTTTCATTAATAGTTTCTTTTTAAATCCATACCCGAGTAGAGAGAAGCTACCTGTTCACCATAACCGTTGAACATAAGTGTATCTCTGCGCCTAAAGTCGCCGATGCGACGCTCAGTGGCTTGTGACCACCTTGGATGAGGTGCATTTGGGTTTACGTTTGCATAAAATCCATATTCCTGCGGCGCTAGGCGCATCCAACTTGTATTAGGCTCTTTTTCAAGAAAGGAAATTTTTACAATAGACTTAACTCCTTTGAACCCATACTTCCATGGTACAACCAAGCGCATAGGTGCACCATTTTGATTAGCGAGTTTTTCACCGTAAAGTCCCACAGCCATAATAGTCAGCGGATGCATAGCTTCATCCATACGCAGCCCTTCCCGGTAAGGCCATTTAATAATACCACGGCTCAGACCTGGCATTTGCTTCGGGTCTGCTAAGGTTTCAAAATAAACATATTTTGCATTAGATGTCGGTTTAAGTTTTGAAATAACCTCTGACAACGAAACACCAACCCACGGGATCACCATCGACCAAGCTTCTACACAACGCATCCGATAAACACGTTCTTCCAAAGCATTAAAGTCAATTAAATCTTCAACGTTGTAGTCGCCAGGATTTTCACAGGCACCATTCACTTTTACCCTCCAAGGGTCAGTAACAAGGCTCTGGGCATAGCGCGCCGGATTGTCTTTATTCATTCCAAACTCATAATAATTATTATAACCTCGCACAGCTTTGATATCTGTTTTTTCGTCCATAATATCACGACCATCATATAGATTAGAAACTGTACTTAAACTTTCCTCCGCCAAGGCTAAGTTTGGTGACATTAGGCTGGCAGCACTGGCTGCGCCCATAATTCCAGCATTTTTGATAAAGTCACGCCGCGAAATATAATCTTTCAGAGAAGTTATTTGATTTTCTTTTAATTCCCATGAGCCTTTAATTTTTATCAGCATTCTGTTACCTAACTTAATATATTGGTTTATAATTTATATATATACCCATTTTGATTGTTTCTGTTACAAGCTTATCACATTTATGATATGGGCTTAAGTTAAACACAACAAGAAAGATTTTAGATGGCACCTCCAATACTAACACTCACAAATATGAGCCTTAGATTTGGGCCTGATCCACTCTTTACGGAAGCGGAGCTAGCTATCGGTTCTCGAGATCGTATTTCACTAGTAGGTAGGAACGGAGCCGGTAAATCAACATTAATGAAAATCATTCACGGCACCGTAGATCCAGACAGTGGCGAACGTTTTATAAAACCGGGGTGTCACGTTACCTATCTTGAGCAAGACCCAGACTTATCTAACTATAAAAATGCACACGACTACGTAGTTTCTGGCCTAACTCACAGTTCAGCTGAAGACCATTTTCAGGTAGATATCATGCTTGCAGAAATAGGTTTAAATGCAGACATGGAGACCTTAACCATGTCTGGAGGAGAACGCCGAAGAGCTGCCATTGCTCGCGCATTAGTAAGTGATACGGATATATTATTGCTTGATGAACCGACTAATCACCTAGATATAGCTACCATTGAATGGCTGGAGGGAAAACTTAAGGCCTGGCGACGCGCACTCGTGATGATAAGCCATGACCGTACTTTTTTAAATAACCTCTCCAATACCACTTTTTGGCTCGATCGTGGTCGAGTTCGAAGGCTTAACAAAGGATTTTCACATTTTGATGAATGGTCCGGCACTATTCTTGAACAGGAGGCGACTGAACGTCTTAAACTTGATAAGTTGATAGAAAAAGAAACCGACTGGTCCCACAAAGGTATTACGGCAAGACGAAAACGAAATATGGGACGCATGAGAAACCTCTGGGAACTCCGCGAGAAGCGGGCGGAACAAATAACGGTCATGGGGAGCGCACGTTTAGCTACAGACAGCGGCAAAACATCTGGGAAAAAAGTTATCGAAGCAGATAAGGTTAGTATTGCTTATGGAGACAATCAGATCCTTAAGGATTTTTCGGTTAAAATCCTTCGCGGTGACCGCATTGGTATTATAGGGCCAAACGGAGCTGGTAAAACAACTTTACTTAAAATCCTAACTGGATCCCTTAAACCAGATCAGGGCTATGTCAAATTAGGTACAAATCTTGAGGCCACCTTTCTTGATCAGCATCGCAGCCTTCTCAAAGACAGTGATACGGTATGGGAAACCCTCAGTGATGGAGGCGATCATATTATGGTCCGTGGCCACCCCAAGCATATTATTTCTTATATCAAGGATTTCTTATTTGATGCCTCCCAAGCTCATAGTCCAGTAAGTTCACTTTCAGGCGGTGAAAAAAATCGCCTTCTATTAGCGAAGACACTCGCACAGCCAACGAACCTATTGATCCTGGATGAACCCACAAATGATCTGGATATGGATACACTCGATTTACTTCAGGACGTTCTAAGCGATTATAATGGCACAATGTTAATGGTTAGTCACGATCGTGATTTTCTTGATCGACTAGTTACATCAACCATTGTTATAGAAGAAAATGCAGTCTTACAGGAGTACCCTGGTGGCTATTCTGATTATATAAGACAAAAATCAAACCAAACTGACAGTTCGAAAAAGGTAAAAGAAATAAACCAAAAAACTAGTGTAAGGATACAAAATCAAAAAGCAGTTTCAAAAAAGAAATTGAGTTATAAGTATCAATATGCCCTTGAAACACTCCCAAAAGAAATGGAAGAGATTACAGCTCAGATTAAAAAAGTTGAAGAAAGAATTGCAGGGTTAAGTCTGTATGATAAAAATCCTAAAATGTTTAATCAAGCTACTGCAGACCTAGAAAATCTTGTTAATAACCTTGCCGATAAAGAAGAAGAGTGGCTCAAGCTTGCAATGTTAAGCGAAGGTAAAGAGTAATTGAGTGAAGTGTAAAAAAATTTAGAGCACAGTTTCAAAATATAAATTAAGGGTAAGAATGTCAGATATAGATAGAAAGTACCATTCCTCAATTCCACTTGATCATGATTATGTCGAACTCCCCATGCCGGATAAATGGAATATGAGTGACGAGGAAATGATTAAAAAATCTGAGAAATTTTATGATTTGATGACAAAGCGCCATACGACACGTGAGTATTCAAATAAAATGGTACCTCAAGAGGTTATAGAAAACTGCATTAAAGCTGCTGGTCTAGCTCCAAGTGGCGCAAACCATCAACCATGGCATTTTGCAGTAATTAAAAACCCTAATCATAAACAAAAAATTCGAGAGGCCGCAGAAGAAGAAGAAAAAACTTTTTACGCGGGTAGAGCTAGCGATGAATGGCTTGGTGCGCTAGAGCCTATTGGTACCAACGACCTTAAGCCTCACCTAACCGATGCGCCTTGGTTGATTATCATTTTTGCTCAGCGCACTAGCATTGACCGAAACGGTCGAAAATTTAAAAACTATTATGTAAAAGAATCTGTCGGGATCGCAACTGGTTTTCTGATAACAGCACTTCATAAGGCGGGGCTTACCACTCTCACCCATACTCCAAACCCCATGAAGTTTCTCAATGAACTTTGCGACCGGCCACCAAGCGAAAAACCAGAAATGATACTAGTAGTTGGGCATCCAACAGAAAGTGCTACTGTCCCTGCTCATGCAAAATGGAAAAAATCACTTGATGAAATCATGTCAATTTTTTAATTTAATGAATACCGTGCATTCCCTTTTTAAGAAACGGTGTTATTAAAATTACAAATAAACCAAGCCCAATACTACCTATGCCTATAGTTGTATAAACATTTATGACCGCAGCAATATCAAGCGTCCCAACAGTCACATCACTACCTGTCAATGAACTGATCCAGCCGGCAACATTATTACCCAGAGCAGTAAATAGAAACCATGTTCCCATCATCATCCCCATGATTTTGGGAGTGCTCAATTTTGTCACCATAGAAAGGCCGACGGGACTAAGAAATAACTCCGCAAGTGTCAGCATAAAGTAAATAAAAATCAGCCAGAAAAAACTTTTAGTTGTACTGTCATTAAGTCCTATTCCCCATGAAAAAACAATATAACCTATACCAATAATAAGTAATGCATAACCAAACTTACCGGGTGTCGAAGGTTCAACCCGCCTCTTTGACATAACCACCCAAAGCCATGCCATAATCGGCGCGAGAACAATAATAAAAAGAGAATTCATAGCTCCAACTTGAGATGATAAAATATTTATCCCTAAGAAATTAAGGTTGAACTGCTGATCGGCTAAGAGCGTGAGAGACGCAGCCTGCTGTTCGAATAGCGCCCAAAAAACTGACTGAATTGCTATTAAAAAAAGTGCTACCCATAGGCGATCCCTATCAACTCTCTCACATTGTGTAAAGGAATAAAACAAGACTACTCCTATCATTATTAATCCTACAACGCCAACAAGCTGTATAACTATTTGATCAAATTGCATCATAACCCAACTTAATCCAACAAGACCAATCCCAAAGAGATATATTGTATATTCCTTGTTCAACCCAATCGATGATTTTTCTCTTAAAATTTCTGGCCTTGGTGGTTCCGCACGACCATCAAGATATTTTTGGCCCCATAAAAAAACTAAAAGACCAAACAACATACCAATGCCAGCAATTGAGAAACCATAATTCCATCCATACACCTCACCTATATAACCAACAATAATCATGGCCAACAATGCGCCAAGGTTTATGCCCATATAAAAAATAGAGAAGCCACCATCACGGCGTGGATCATTCGGCCCATAAAGAGCCCCAACCAACGTACAAATATTCGCCTTTAAAAAGCCCACACCACCTATAATGAGTGCAAGTGCAAGAAAAAAAACATTAATATAAAAATCATCTCTGATTACAGTTTTGCCATCCATATAGGCGGCTGGGCCATGAAATGCCATAAGTCCATGTCCAAGAATAAGGAGTATTGCTCCATAAGTCACGGCTTTTCGACTGCCTAAGTACCGGTCTGCTAAATACCCACCAACAATTGGCATCATATAAACTAGACCAGCATAAGCACCATAAATCATACTAGCCTTATTAACGCCAAATAGATGGTATTTTGTTAAGTAAAGAATGAGGATAGAGCGCATACCATAATAAGAAAATCGTTCCCACATTTCGGTGAGAAAACATATTGATAATCCAATCGGATGGCCCAGAAAATTACGTTCCTGCGAACCTTTATAAATATCATCAACCATATTAGACATTACCATTCCCTATTTTTATGTCCAATTTTAGATACATTGCCATAAGAAAATAAAAAAGTCACGTTTGCGTTTTTTGAAAATCAGATTATAAATCATTAAATAACAAATGAGGAGAGATCATAATGAAAATCAGCAGTAATTTTGACAGTGGTAATATAAATGTTATTCAGTGTTCAGCTCCAGGCAATATCCGACTTTCCATTAATAAAGATAAGAACTCTGAATTTTATCAATGGTTTCACTTTCGGCTTACTGGCGCCAAAGATCAATTATGTGCCTTAAACATCGAGAATGCTGCTGGTGCCGCTTATCCAGACGGTTGGGAGAATTATCAAGCCGTAGCATCTTATGATCATGAAACATGGTTCCGCGTAAGTACTGTTTATAAAGAAGGCCTTCTTACCATTCAGCACGTGCCAGAAACAGATAGTGTCTACTATGCATATTTTGCTCCCTATAGTTATGACCGCCACCAAGAATTGGTCTCAACTGCTGCAATGAATGATCGCGTGAGCCTTGAAGTTATAGGTGAAAGTTGTGATGGGCACGATCTTGATCTTTTAACTATCGGTGAGGAAGGTGAGGAAAAGAAAAAGATCTGGATTATAGCTCGCCAACATCCTGGTGAGAGCATGGCCGAGTGGATGGTAGAGGGAATTATTTCTCGCTTACTTGATGATGAAGATGCGCTAAGCCGAGAGCTTTTAAATAAATGTGTATTTTATGTAATGCCTAACGTCAATCCCGACGGCAGCATCCGCGGGCACCTTCGTTGTAACGCTAAAGGTCAGAACCTAAATCGAGATTGGCACGATCCCAATCCAACTGTTAGTCCAGAAATTTATCACCTCCGCAATAAAATGGATGAAAAGGGTCTTGATTTTTCACTTGATTGTCATGGCGACGAAACGTTGCCCTATAATTTTATTGCTTGTTTTGAAGGGGTGCCAGAACTTAATCAATATAATCTTGATACAGCCTATATTTTTGGCCGCGAACTCGAAAAAATAAATCCCGATTTTCAAAACGAAAAAGGTTATGATAAAAGTGCACCCGGTACAGGTAATTTAGGCATGAGCACAAATTTTATAGCACATCGCTTCGACGCTGTTGCAATGACACTGGAAATGCCATTTAAAGATACTATCGATAGTCCTAATCCAAAAACTGGTTGGTCCCCTGAACGAAGTATTAAACTAGGATATAGTTCACTTGATGCGCTTCGTGCTATAATTAAAAGGCTCTGATCGTGCAAAATTTTGTCTTTTAAATTTTAAGTTTTAGATTTATTTTCTATACAGAAAAAAGACTTAAAACCTAACTACTTTCTGGTTAATCCTGCCAAAAATTGTCTTACCATCTTTGTCGAACATATCAATCTCAACACGGTCACCAAATTTCATAAACTCTGTTTCTGGTTTACCGTCCCTTATTGTCTCAAGACACCTTATCTCCGCGAGGCAGCAAGAACCATCTTTGGAACCTTTGTTTGAGACAGTGCCTGAGCCCACTACAGTACCAGGGTCAAGGTCTCGAGTTTTCGCAGCATGCTCAATTAGCTTACAAAAATCAAAAGTCATATCAATTCCAGCATTTGGAGAACCAATTTTTTTACCATTTAATATGGCATGAAGTGGTAAATGTAGTTTTTTCCCATCCCAAGCATCACCAAGTTCATCCGGAGTAACAAAAACAGGCGCAAACGCAGTCCATGGTTTTGATTGATAAAAACCAAACTGTTTTGCAAGTTCTGCCGGAATAAGGTTACGAAGTGAAACATCATTAAGGATAGAAATAAGTTTTATATGTTTTCCAGCTTCTTCCGCTGTTGTAGCAGCAGGAACATCATCTGTGATTACAGCAACCTCTGCTTCCAAATCAATCCCCCAATCTTCAGAGCCTGTACGAATGTCATCATGAGGACCAATAAAGGCGTCAGATGCACCCATATAAACTAGGGGGTCCTCCCAAAAGCTCGGCGGTAGTTCTGCGCCGCGAGCCTTTCGGACTAACTCAACATGAGTAACATACGCACTTCCATCAACCCAGTGATATGAGCGTGGTAAGGGAGCATCACAAAGTGTTGGATCAAAGTCAAATCCAGGTATTGATCCTGACTGAAGTTTCTCGTAAACCGCAATAAGTTCACTCTCAGTGCTACTCCAATTATCAAGGGCTTCCTGCATTGTTCGAGCTATTGGTTCTGCAGTTGTATAACGAGAAAGGTCTTTTGAGACGACAACCAGTTTGCCGTCTCTACCGTGTTTTAAAGATGCGAGTTTCATATTCTAAAGTCTTCTTTCAATTTAGTTAAGCTTAGCTAGTTTCTGATGAATAATTATTAGATTACTTGAATGCCTTAAAAGTCATGATTGTGAAAGTATCTTTAATACCGGGAATAGTTTGTACCTTTTTATTTACAAAGCGCCCAATATCTACATCATCGCTCAAATGAAATTTTATTAGTAAATCAAATGCTCCAGAAATTGAATACACATCCTGGGCTTCTTCCAAATTGTCAACAACACCTTCAGCAACACTGTAGACTTCACCAAGCTCACATTTGATCTGTACGAAAATATTTTGCATGATGTTACATCCGATTAAAGTTTAAATTACAATCATTATAAAAAAGTCTTCAGTATTATTCAATCATTGTTTCAATAAGTGCCCTTAAAATCGGGCGAAGTTTATTTGCACGTTGTTCTTGAAATTTGATATTAGGGCTTTCATCCATATAAATAATTTGAGAAATTTCAAGTTGAACTGCATGGATATTATTTTTAGGTTCACCGTAGTGACGAGTGATATAACCTCCTTTAAAACGACCGTTTAGGGCGGAGCTATACGTGGATCCTGAAATAATTCCATCAAGTTTTTCAACAAGCGTATGGCTCGCAGAAATCCCATTACCGGTACCTAAATTAAGGTCTGGAAGACAACCATCAAAAAGTCCTGGCACCCGGCTTTTAATAGAATGAGCATCCCATAACATGGCACGCCCGAATTTCCTTTTTATTCGGGAAAGCTCTTCATTAATTTTATCATGATAAGGCTGCCAATACTTTTTAGTCCTACTTTCAACTTCTGGTTCATATTTATCTTTATAAAGCGCACGATCATCAAAGGTCATTTTAGGACAAAGGTCTGTAACACGCCGGCCTGGATAAAGGCTTAACCCATCCCTGCCGCGGTTTAGGTCAACTACATATCTGCTATATTTAGCCGAAATAACGGACACATCTAACTCTACTAAAAAATTATAAAGCCGGTCGATAAACCAATCTGTATCGATCAGGGACAAGGCCTCATCAGTCATATTTGCTTTAATTTCCTTTGGTATTTCAAGACCAACGTGAGGCATGCTAACAAGGAGTGGCTTTGATCCTTGATAAAAATGAAATGTAGTCATTACATTTTTCCACTAGGTAATATTTTCATGATGTGCTCAGTAAATGCACCAGCTAGTACCATTTGTGTAGCCCTGTCAATATCAGGTGCAAAAAATCTGTCAGCCCCATAATGTGGAACATTTTCTCTAATTAGGTTGTGATATACACTAAGTTTACTGGATGTTTTATGGGATCCCCGAAAATCAATGCCTTGAGCTGCAGCCAACAATTCAATGGCTATAACCGTCGCACTATTAAAGCACATTGATGTGAGCCGTCGAGCACCGTATGTTGCCATACTAACATGATCCTCCTGATTGGCAGAGGTTGGAATACTATCAACACTGGAAGGATGAGCTCGTGACTTATTCTCACTAACGAGAGCTGCCGCCGATACTTGTGCAATCATAAAACCAGAGTTAACCCCACTGTTTTTTACCAAAAATGCAGGAAGGTCACTCATTTTCGGATCTATCATTATCGATAGGCGTCTCTCAGAAATGGACGCTATTTCACAGATAGCCAACGCCAGAATGTCGGCAGCAAACGCTATAGGCTCGGCATGAAAGTTTCCTCCGGAAATAACATCGCCATTATCTATAAAAATCAACGGATTATCGGTAACTGCATTGGCTTCAATCAAAAGTGTTTTAGCAACGTTATTAATAATATCCAAAGCTGCTCCCATAACCTGTGGTTGACATCTGAGTGAATAAGGGTCCTGAACCTTCTCGCAATCTAAATGAGATTTGTTAATCTCACTGTTCTCCAACAACTCCAAATAAAGTGGAGCGACAGCAATTTGGCCTGGTTGGCCACGCGCAATGTGAATGCGAGCATCGAAGGGGGCAATGCTTCCCAACAATGCATCAATACTCATAGATCCTGCAACAACAGCAGACGCAAAAATATCTTCCGTTTGAAAAAGTCCCTTTAAGGCTAACGCCGTTGATACCTGAGTACCATTTAGAAATGCAAGACCTTCTTTAGAGTTTAAAGTTATTGGTTTTAAACCTACTTTCTCTAACGCTTCTTTTGCTGGGAGCCGCTCTCCATCGAGCCTGATAAAACCTTCTCCCATTAAAGCCGCCGTCATATGAGCAAGTGGTGCCAAGTCGCCCGACGCACCAACAGAACCTTTTTCAGGTATATCAGAAATAAGGCCAGAGTTAATAAAGTCAATAAAAGCTTCTATAGTGACTGCGCGGATACCAGAGTGCCCCTGAGCCAAGCTCGAAACTTTAAGTATATAAATTAATCTCACTACATCATCCGTGAGCGGTTTTCCTACACCTGTACTGTGGGAAAGCACAAGATTAGTTTGTAAAAGCGAGAGCTGATCGTTAGGGATTGAGGTGTGAGCCAGAAGTCCAAAACCAGTATTTATACCGTACACCGTTTGACCTTCTTCAATGATATCATCAACTACTTTTCGTGACTTACGAACTAAATCCCAAGCGTCTCTATTAAGTGATATTTTTGTTTCTTGTCTATAAATTTTTCGAAGTTCCACAAGAGACATTTTTCCAGGATTGATTATAAAATTCATGAACTTTCCTCAATCATGGGCAAATTGAGCCCTTGCTCACGTGCGCACTGCTTTGCAACTTCATAACCAGCATCCGCATGACGCATTACACCCGTCGCTGGATCGTTCCAAAGCACCCGACCAATGCGTTCGGCAGCCTCATCTGTCCCATCACATACTATAACAACTCCGCTATGCTGTGAAAAGCCCATTCCCACACCGCCACCATGATGGAGAGAAACCCATGTTGCCCCGCTTGCCGTATTTAATAGAGCATTGAGAAGCGGCCAATCAGAGACTGCATCTGATCCGTCCATCATGCTTTCGGTTTCACGATTAGGACTTGCTACTGAACCACTATCGAGGTGATCCCTACCAATGACAACTGGCGCACTAAGTTCACCACTTTTTACCATTTCATTAAAAGCGAGGCCAAGCCGGTGACGATCACCAAGACCAACCCAACAAATTCGAGCAGGAAGTCCCTGAAACTGAATACGCTCTCGCGCCATATCAAGCCAATTATGGAGATGTGGGTTATCCGGAATAAGTTCCTTAACTTTCTGATCTGTTTTATAAATATCCTCTGGGTCTCCACTTAATGCCACCCAACGAAACGGGCCAATTCCTCTACAAAAAAGGGGTCTTACGTAGGACGGAACAAACCCGGGAAAATCAAATGCATTCTTAACACCATTATCGAAAGCCACCTGACGAATATTGTTACCATAGTCAAAAGTGGGAATACCCATTTTCTCGTACTGAAGCATCGCCTCCACATGTGAGGACATAGAATTAATTGCTGCCGCCTCAACTTCTTTCGGTGCACTTTCAATTTTCTGCTCCCACTCATCAACGGTCCAACCGATTGGCAAATAGCCATTAATAGGATCGTGAGCCGATGTTTGATCAGTGACTGCATCGGGCCTAATACCTCGTTTAAGCATTTCCGGTATTACTTCTGCAGTATTACCAAGCAGGCCGACAGATACAACCTCCCCTTTCTCTATTGCCGTGTTTATTATTTCCATAGCTTCGTCAAGGCTGTCCGCACGCTTATCTACATAACCAGTGCGAATACGGAAATCAATTCGATCAGAACGGCATTCGATTGCAAGCATTGACGCGCCCGCCATAGTCGCCGCCAGGGGTTGCGCACCACCCATACCTCCAAGACCTCCTGTTAGAACCCATTTGCCACTTAGGTCGCCACCAAAATGTTGGCGCCCCATTTCAACAAATGTCTCGTAAGTCCCCTGGACAATTCCTTGGCTTCCAATATAAATCCAACTGCCAGCTGTCATCTGGCCATACATCATCAGTCCTTTTTTATCGAGTTCATTAAAATGGTCCCAAGTAGCCCAGTGTGGCACAAGGTTTGAATTAGCAATAAGAACACGCGGGGCATTTTCATGTGTTTTAAACACGCCTACAGGTTTTCCCGACTGAACAAGTAATGTTTCATCATCTTCAAGGTTTTTTAAACTTTCAACAATCTTATCAAAACATTCCCAGTTTCGAGCTGCACGGCCAATGCCCCCATAAACAACGAGATCTTCTGGTCGTTCTGCAACGTCCGGATCAAGGTTATTCATCAACATCCGCATTGGCGCTTCCGTAGCCCAACTTTTAGCCGTAATTTCTGATCCGGTTGGAGCCTTAATAACTCGATTATTAGTTTTTATATCCGACATTTTTAATTCCTGTATATACAAGTTGATTTATTCTTTTTTTACTATCTTTTTTTAAGAGTTTTTTTATTCTGGTTTAAATAGTCCAGAAAGTTCATATCTTGATCCGGGATGATAAAGTTTTGCTGTAGACGCGACCCGGCCTTTAGTCCAGGTGCGGCGCTCTATAAGTAAACACGCTTCTTGATCAGACATATCTAGTAAAGATTTTGTTGATCCGGTCGGCATAATAGCCTTTACTACATGCTCTACCTTTTGAAGCGGTGCTTGTTTAATTAGATACTCGTAGGGCGTCTTCTTGGTGAAATCTTGATCACCGTAACCAGACACAACATCTTCATTAACGAGCCGGTCCTCCAGCTGAATGGGAATACCTTGTTCTTTATGTATAATAAGGGAGTGCACGAGAGTTACATCCGTATCAATATTCATGTATGCAGCAATTTTATCATTTACTTTTATGGCCTCACATTTAAGAACTTCTGCGCTATAGACATGGTGGCGTGAACGAATTTCATCGGCGATATTATGAATTTCAAGAGGATTACTTTGTGCTTTAAGTTCAGCAACAAAGGTCCCTACACCAGCAACACGGACCAAATAGCCTTCATCAGTAAGTTCACGAAGGGCGCGATTAGTAGTCATACGTGATACAGAAAATTCTTTTACTAATTGGTTTTCAGAGGGCACCCGCATCGTCGTCATCCACTCACCACTATCAATGCGGCCGAGAATATGATTTTTAATCTTTAGGTACAATGGTTCAGCTTTTAATTCAGTTTTCATCGCACATTTCCTTTGTTATTTAAATTAATGATTAAGTTGTATATACAACTTAATCAAGAAGTTTTTTTAACTTCGTCATAGTTTTGGAAAAATCGCTAGTTATACGTTGCTCTTGCTTATGTTTATAATCACTAATAACCATCTTGCCGCCAACAATTACGTGTTTTATGGAATTTTGATTACCACTAAATATAAAGCGATCAATTACACTCCGATCTGGCGTGCCAACTAAAAGTGGCGATTTTTCGTCAAGAACGATCAGGTCCGCACGCTTGCCAATTTCAATTGAACCGTTGTCGAAACCGCTCGCCTTTGCACCACCACGGAGGGATTCTTTGTAAAGGTGAGTTCCCGTATGTGGCTCTGAATCACTTATGCTTATATTGCGACGTTGATATTTCAAGCGCTGCCCATACTCAAGAAGCCGAATTTCCTCCGTGACACTCACAGAGATATGGCTATCTGAACCAATGGCTATTAAACCGTCTCGATTTAAATAATCCGTAAGTGAAAAAATTCCGTCTCCAAGATTAGCTTCTGTTGTTGGACAAAGACCTACTACAGCGCCAGAACCCGCGACCATAGATATCTCACTTTCATTCAAATGTGTTGCGTGAATAAGGCACCAACTTTCATCTACAGATGCATGGTCAAATAACCACTCAATTGGCCGCTTTCCAGACCAAGCAATACAATCATTTACCTCTTGCATTTGTTCGGAAATATGAATGTGAGTTGGACCAGTTAAATGTAGAGACAAAACGTATTTTAATGCATCTTCAGGAACTGCGCGCAGTGAATGAAAAGCTACTCCCATATGTTGGTTCTGAGTGCCACTTATCTGATCTGTTAGTTTACTATGAAGTTCCAAATATTCATCAACATTATGAGAAAATTTCTTCTGATCCATATTTAGGGGTTGACCCCCAAAACCAGATGCTGTGTAAAGAACTGGCAAATGACAAAGGGAAATTCCTACATTTTTGGCAGCGGAAATTATAGCGTTTGACATAGCAAGGTTATCACTTCCTTCACGGTGAAGGTAATGAAATTCGGATACGCTTATATAACCAGCCTTTAACATTTCCATATAAAGTTGACACGCTATCACATGTAAATCTTTAGAAGATATCTTCCCTGAAAAGCGGTACATTATGTCACGCCAAGTCCAGAAACTATCTTGCACCGAAGTTGAATATTCAGTGAGACCTGCCATCGCCCTCTGGAATGCGTGACTATGAATATTATTAATTCCGGGAAGTGCATAACCACTTATCCAATTACTTTCTTCAATCTGATTGGGAGTAATCCTAGAAATAATCCCCCGATCATCAATATCGAGAGTAACATTTTGTGCCCATCCACTAGATAAAAGTGCTGATTTAAAGTTTATTCTTTTCATAGACATCGTTTCTAGATATAGTTGTATATACAACTTAACATTATTGAAATTTTATACTTTGTCAAATTATATCGGAATAGCTGCACAATGAGCATTAAATTATGGACAGATGTAAATCTACTAACTATGGCTGAAGGCGATAGGCCTTATGGCCTAATAAAAAATGCCACACTTGTAAGTGATGGCGAACAGATTGTATGGGTTGGGCAAAACAACGACCTTCCGGATCACTTTGTTGGCGAAACAATCTATTGCAAGGGCTCCTATATGTCCCCCGGTCTAATTGATTGCCATACTCACCTCGTTTATGGAGGAAATCGCATCGACGAATTTGAAAAACGCTTAACAGGTGTTAGCTATGAGGAAATAGCAGCAGCTGGAGGTGGAATTTTATCCACCGTAGAAGCAACGCGTGCCGCCAGCGAAGATGACCTTGTTAAAACAGCAAAAAAAAGACTGGCGACATATATGCAAGAGGGCGTTACTACTATTGAAATAAAATCTGGCTACGGACTTGATGTTGAGAATGAAATAAAAATGCTGCGTGCCGCTAAGAAACTTGGACGCATTTCAGGAATAGACGTTATCCCTACATTCCTTGGTGCGCACGCACTACCGCCAGAGTATTCAGATAATCGTGCTGGCTATATAAATCTCATAATTAACGAAATGTTACCTATAATTGCAAAAGAGCGGCTCGCTGATGTCGTTGATGGTTTTTGTGAAAACATTGGTTTTAGCCCTCAAGAAATAGAGAAAATTTTTAAAGCCGCCACAAAACTTGGATTTAAACTAAAGCTTCACTCGGAACAACTTTCAGATCAAAAAGGAGCTACGTTAGCAGCAAAATATAACGCATTATCTGCCGATCATCTAGAACACCTTTCAATAGATAGTATTCTTGAAATGAAGAAGTCAGGCACTGTAGCTGTTTTACTTCCTGGTGCCTATTACACACTCCGTGACACCGTCATTCCACCAATAGAGGAACTTCGCCGCGCTCAGGTCCCTATCGCCATTGGTTCTGACTGTAATCCGGGATCCTCCCCTGTCTTGTCACTTAAGTTGATGATTAATATGGCATCTACATTGTTTAAATTAACCCCTGAAGAAGCTTTAGCCGGCGTTACTCGAAATGCGGCCAAGGCTTTAGGACTAGATGACCGTGGGATTTTAAAGAAAGGATTAAAAGCAGATATGGTGTTGTGGGATATTGAGCACCCAGCTGAACTATCCTATCAGATAGGCGGCAACCAAACCCTTAAGGTCATTAAGGGTGGAGATATTATTTTTGCACGTGATAAATAAAAAATCGGTCCAAATTTTAGTTGAACCGCTCTTATAAAATTTTCACTATTACAGGATGAAAGCCATCAGCGGATCAAGTAACTCAAAGAGCTGCAAAATAAGAACGCTAATTACAACCGGAACAACCACCTTAATAATCACACGCCAGAATTTAAAGAGCAGGCTATCGTCAAGACCAAGTTCTTCAAGCACATCCTTCCGCTTCATAACCCACCCAACAAAAATACCTGCAAATAGCGCGTTAATGAGCATCATCGCATTCGCAGACATATATTCAAGTATATCCATAATATTTTTACTGGCAACCGTATCACTGAATGTCAATAGTCGGACATCCGAGAGAATATTCATAGAAAGTGCGGATACCGCTGCAAGACACCATAAACCTATTCCAACCAATAAAGAACCTTTGCCGCGAGTAAGAATACCGCGTTCTTCTAGATTAGAAACTGCAGGCTCAAAAAGTGATATGGTTGAAGTAACCGCGGCGAATGCAAGGAGTAAGAAAAATAGTATACCGAATAATTGCCCGAATGGCATTTGATCAAATATAATTGGCAAGGTTACAAAAACAAGATTTGGCCCAGAATCTAACTCAAGTCCATTTGTAAATACAATAGGAAATATCGCAAAACCAGCAATCAGTGCTACGAAGGTATCAGCAAATGCTACGCCGCACGCAAGCTTTGGAATACTTTCTTTCTTTGGCAGATATGAACCATAAACTAACATCGTTGCGCTACCTAAAGATAATGAAAAGAATGCTTGGCCAGCCGCCTCAAGAACAGTTTTGCCGGTAATTTTTGAAAAATCAGGCGTAAACATAAACTCAAACGTTTCCCTCATACCGCCGTTAAATGCAGAATAGATCACCAAAGATACAAGGATTAAAAATAGCATTGGCATAAGTATTTTAACAGCTTTTTCAAGGCCTAACTTCACGCCCCGTGAAATAACAAAAGCAGTAATTGAAAGACTTATCGTCATCCAGAAAATAAGAGTTAATGGACTTTGTTGCATATCCGTAAAAACCTTCAAAGTCTGGCCTTCAACGAGGTTGTTAAGCTGCCCCGATATCATCGAATAAACATAATTAAGTGTCCATCCCGATACAACAAAGTAAAACCCTAAGATACCAAGAGGCGTAAGAACATTAATCCACCCCATGCATTTCCAAAATGGTTGACTTTTTTTGCCTTCTGAAAGTGCAGTAAAAGCAGAGATTGGAGGAAGCTGCTTACGACGTCCAATGGTTAATTCTGTCATTACTAATGGAATTCCGAAAAAGGCAACAATACCTAAATAAAGAAGTACGAAGGCCCCACCCCCATTTTCTCCAACCACATAAGGAAACCTATAAATATTTCCAAGCCCAACCGCAGAACCAATTGCGGCTAGTAGGAATGCCGTTCCAGAAGACCATTTTTCCTGAGCTACATGTGTCACTTAAATTTCTCCATTTTTTATATTGGCTAAAGTAGCATAACAATTCATCGCGTCCATAAAATAATTCCAGACAAATTTTATTAACGAGTTTATTGTATATAACCATAACGAGAATGATCAATTTTTAATCAAGGTTGTTTAACCTAAAACCTTTATTAAACCATTTTAAATTTACAATAAAATAGAATATTTAAACTAATCTCAGCGTTTTGCCGCATTAGCAATTCTTAAACAAGCCCGAGCGCAGATTGCTTCAACAGGCATACCAGTTGTCTTGCAGTCCTGTTCAGCCTCTGAGGTAATCAACATAGCGCTCGCTAGGCGACCTGTTGTCCATTTTGAGAGGTCCGCCTTAAAGGTACGGGTTTCCATCGCAAAAACTTTAGGAACCAGTTTATCCATTGCCTGTTTGGCTGAAAAACCCTGGTCCATGTGCCCTCTTACTAAATGCATACGCTGAATTTTACGCAACAGTAACCTCAGTATCGCTATTGGGTTTTCTCCACGATTAAAGGCTTTAAAAATACTATCATCAAGAGTACGTAAATCACCACCAGTGGTTGCACTAATTATAGTATCAATGCTTAAAGTACCGCTGTCCCCAATACATGCTGAAACATCTTCCAGACTTACCATATCGCTTTGTCTTTTTTCCGAAGGTCCCATATAAACTGCAAGTTTGTTTAGTTCGCTTCTGGAGACTAAACGATCACTGCCTAAGTTCATTTGTAAAAATGAGTTGGCATCAGTATCAATTGAAAGATTGTTTTCTCGCATAACTTCATGAATTAATGCGTCAAGTGACGCATGATTATCTTCATAGCAAGCAATTGCTCCAGCATTTTTAGCTTTTTCAAAAAGTTTTCTAAGCCCTGATGTAGGACGAAGGTTTCCGGCCGTTATTATAATAAGGCCGTCTCCAATTGGATTTTCTAGAAAACTTTGCGCAGCCTTAGTGGCATTTTCTGATGCACCTTCGACCCTGATTACCCGACGGCCTCCCATCATTGAAATAGCGGCTGCTTCATCAGCGAGGAGCCCTGGCTCGGATTTCAATTTATCAGGATCTATGTGAGCAACAAGGAATGGGTCTTGTAGTTCTTGCACCACTTGTTTTGCTATTTTTGATGAGCGCTCCCGCACCAAACCTTCGTCTGGGCCAAAAACAAGAACTGCGAGATACTGAGGTGAAAGTTTTTTAACTTGTGTATCAACATCACGGTAAGAAAACTTCATTACTCCGCTCCTGGCGGGTTTTCGCTCAAAAATGTACCTATGCGCGTAATAATCTGGTTAGCAACTTCTTCTGACAGACGTTCAAGAGAGGTATTACGGGCAGTCATATTAGAAAAGTCCGACTGCACCAAATCATAAGTTACTATGGCCCTCGCGGTTCCATCCATGATAACATTCTCTAAATTTATATCACTTAACTTAAACGCTACGGTAAGCTTAAGGTTTTGAAGTGTAACAGATTCATCACCACGAATACCGTAACCTGCTTCCTCAACATCATAGTTTGCCTGGAGCAGATATAGTGCCGGTAATCCATTAGAGGAAAGGGGGGAAATCCGTTCAGTTAAATTGTTTTGCAAAAGCTGTGATAAGCGTTCTTGCCGACCTTGCATATTTCTAATTTGATCTATCTCGATATTGGCCATCACTTGGGATAGGTCCGACCCGCCTGCAGAGCTGATTCCATACATTGGTTTAAAACCACAAGACGACACAATAAGCACCAGAAAAATGCCTAGGGTCTTAGCAATTATTTTAGATTTACGCTGCATAGAGGGCCTCCGTTATTAATCTATCATAAAACAATATTAACGATTTTGTTGGGGACAACAATAATCTTTCTGATCTCTTTTTTTCCAATGGCATTTTGGACTTTTTCAGATGCTAGTGACAACGCCTCCAACAACTCCTTGTCTAAATCTTTTTCAACCTCAAGCTTATCGCGAAGTTTTCCTTGAACCTGTACAACCACAGTCACCGAAGATTGTTGCATAAGTTCTGGTTTTGCTATTGGCCATGCTGCATCAGAAACAAGTCCTTTTTCCCCAATCATTACCCACATTTCTTCGGCCAGATGCGGCATCATTGGAGACGTCAATAATATTATGGTCCTCACAGCTTCAAAAAGCGAAAATTTATCACCCACACTATTATCGGCATCAAACGAAGTGATTGCATTGGCAAACTTATAAGTTTGCGCTACTGAACTATTAAAATGAAATTCCTCAATATCTTTTCCAATTTGAGCGATTGAAAGGTGGGTCATACGGCGAAGGTCTTTGGCAGCCTTACTAAACTCTTGTGGCTCCACTATATTTTTAGATGCCTTATCAATATTTCCTGTCACAGTCCGCCATAGACGCTGAGTAAAACGCCATGCACCTTCGACGCCCTCTTCTGTCCATTCAAGGTCACGCTCTGGAGGGCTGTCAGATAGCATAAACCAACGCGCCGTGTCAGCACCATAGGTATCTATGATAGACGTCGGGTCAACAACATTCTTTTTTGATTTTGACATTTTAATGGAGCGGCCAGGAATTACAATTTCTCCTGTTACACGGTGAATAAATTGACCGTCCTGCTGTCTATCAAGTTCTTCCGGTAGTATCCAATCACCATTTTTATTTTGATAAGTTTCGTGGCAAACCATACCCTGAGTAAAAAGACCATCAAACGGCTCTTCAACATCACACAACCCAACTTCTTTCATAGCACGAGTGAAAAATCGTGAATATAGAAGGTGGAGAATAGCATGTTCAACCCCCCCTACATATTGGTCCACCGGCATCCAGTAATCAGCGGCCTCTTTATCGAAGGGCTCGTTCGAATGGGGTGAGGCGAAGCGGATAAAGTACCAAGAGCTGTCAATAAACGTATCAAATGTATCTGTTTCCCTTTCGGCAGCTTTGCCGCAACTAGGACAATTCACATGCTTCCAGGTCGGATGGTAGCTCAAGGGATTGCCCGGCAAATCAAAGCTAACGTCATCGGGTAAAACCAAAGGCAATTCGCTTTTAGGTAAAGGCACCACGCCACAGTCATCACAGTAAACTATAGGGATAGGCGCACCCCAATAACGCTGGCGACTTATACCCCAGTCCCGTAAGCGATAATTCGTTGTAGCTTCTCCGAAACCACCCTTTTCTGCGAGAGAAATAATTTTTGACTTAGCATCGTCGATAGACATTCCGTCTAAAAAACCAGAATTTCCTATAATACCTGTATCGGTATAGGCAATATTCTCAACGATGAATGAAGCCGCCGCTTTATCTTTTGGAATAACGACGGCCTGAACATTAAGATCATATTTTCTAGCAAAATCAAGGTCCCGCTGATCATGGGCTGGGCATCCAAAAACTGCCCCCGTTCCATATTCCATTAACACAAAATTGGCAACATAAACTGGCAATTCAGTATCGTCAATAAATGGGTGACCCATGCGTAGGTCAAGCTTAAAGCCTTTTTTTTCAGCTTTTTCAAGCGCCTCTTCACTGGTTCCTAATTTACGACATTCTCCAATAAATGCTTCTAGCTTTTTATTATTTTGAGAAAACTTTAAGGCAATTGGGTGATCCGCTGCAATAGCAATAAAAGATGCGCCAAAAATAGTGTCTGGGCGGGTTGTATAAACTTTAATTTTATCCTGTGTAATAATTCCATTAAACGTCAGTTGCATCCCCTTGGATTTTCCAATCCAATTTTTTTGCATAGTCCGGACTTTTTCCGGCCACCGGTCAAGCATATCTAATTTTGCATCGAGATCATCAGCAGCATCGGTAATTTTCAAGAACCATTGACTTAGCTTTTTACGTTCTACCGGCGCACCGCTACGCCAACCCTTACCATCTATAACCTGCTCATTGGCGAGCACTGTATTATCTATTGGATCCCAATTAACCCAACTTGCTTTTCGGTAAACTAGACCCGCATCTAAAAAGTCAATGAACATAGCCTGTTCTTTACCATAATAATCAGGGTCACATGTGGCTATCTCTCGTGACCAATCGATCGAAAAGCCAATAGATTTCATTTGCTTCTTCATATGATCAATGTTTTCGTAGGTCCATTTCGCAGGGTGAACCTTATGTTCCATTGCAGCATTTTCTGCCGGCATCCCAAAAGCATCCCATCCCATAGGATGAAGAACATTAAAACCTTTTGAGCGCTTATAACGGGCGACAACATCCCCCTGCGTATAGTTTCTAACGTGCCCCATATGTATGCGGCCCGACGGATATGGAAACATTTCAAGCACATAATATTTTGGCTTACTACGGTCCTCACCCACCCTAAAGGTGTCGTTATCCGCCCATATTTTTTGCCACTTTGCCTCTGTCGCGCGGGCGTTATAGCGTGTCATATTTTCTATTCCTAGTATATAAAAAAAACATTCCTAACCTTCTAAGTTAGCTCAAATCATGATACTTAAAAAATTATTTATTTATTGTTTAATATTATTAAGATGTTAGCGGCGCATTATCGCGTCGCAATAACCTTGCCTGTAATACGATCGCTGTATTGATCTGAATTAAAGCATCAGGGCGGGGCTGAATAGAAACCCAGTTTCCGTCTCTGAATATTTCTCTGTGCACACTGATATTTAATGCATCTGCTCGTAATTTTTTACCAACAATAAATACATCAACCTTAGTACGTTCATCAGGATTAGCAGGGTTAACTATCCAATCAGTAATAATAGTTCCACCTTCATGATCCGCAGATAACAATGGCATAAACGACAGCGTATCGAGAGTTGCACGCCAAAGATAGGCGTTCACCCCTATTGTATACAATTCCTCAGCTGCTAAAATATTGTCGCGAGGTTCACCAAGTTCACTTCGCTTACTACATCCGGTCAGAGAAATTAAAATCAGCGCTACTAAAGTCGTTAAAACAACTTTCACTAAATTTTTATATTTTATTATCATTTATGTTCCATTCCATTAACCCTGGTAAGGTAAATATTACAGGGTGCTTATTTCATGATTTTGTATACCATAACTATTGCAGCTGTCTAGATAAAGCGGTTTATCCATATTCATTGATGAAATTTATTTGATTTAATGACAAAATACAATTTTCTTTGCTCAAAAGATTGAATTTATAATTTAATTCTATATACTTACAACCGAATTAACCAAAACGGTTCGCGTGATAAACAGTATTACTTTTTAGTTGGCATAATTATAAAATTATTTATAACTGAATTTGTATATACGGATGAAGTAGTTAGATGAAAAAATACGCTGAAAAAACTCGATGTGCGATCATTACTGGGTGCTTAACCATTACCCTGGGGTTGACCGTGGGCGCGTATGCTCAAGATCAGGTCGATACTTATAAAATGAGTTCTAATGAAGAATTACGAGACGATTTTCTCCAATTTATCAATCCGCAAGAAGAGGCAGAACAATATATTTTATTAACTAACCCCAAGGAAAGAGGATCGTCCCTTACCGCCTTGGGAAAAAATAACCAAAAATCTGCTCCTCTTTTACAAGTCAATCATGAATACCGATACAATCCATCGATCTCATTTAATTTACCTTCTGCATTCCCAGCTATTGCAGGCAACCTAAAAACTGGTCTCCTCTCTGTTAGCGGACAAGGTGGATCACAATTTGTTGTTTCATTAAATCCGTCGGGAAAAGAACGCTCCCCATTCAAATCATCTAAGTCTCTTGAGCTTGTTGTCGGTTCGAGCTTTATTAATGCGTCCACAAATCGTTATGCTGCATTTATTAATGAGGGTCTTCTTACACAGCGAGCTTACAACCTATCGCTAGGCTTAGGATATTCGGGGTTTAGACTTGGCGCTTCATACAGTCGCAACGACTTCCTATTTTCATCCGATATGTCTGGTTTTGATCTAGGGTTTGGTTACGTAGGTGATAGTTGGTCAGCCAATTTGCGTATGGGAGAATACAACAAATCACCATCACTTCTGCTATCACAAGATTATAATATCTTTGATCACATTTCAGCGTATGAACTTGGGGCGGCCTATAAATTGTTTTCTAATGTAAGCCTAACTGGCCGATTTACATATTACTCATATGGAATGGGTAACGAATTTACAGCAGTTAATGACGTACAGTCACTCATCTTTGGTACGAAATTAAGCTTCTAAAACCTAGAATCCTCTTATTGCAGCAATGCCCGCAATCCCCGTACCCATTAGTTTTTCAGCTGTATTAATGTTTATTCCCCCTAGAGCATAAATGGGTACCTTAATATCTTTACAAATTATTTTTAGTCTACGCGGTCCAATCGTTAGATACACATTTTTCATTGTCTCCGGGTGACTTCTAGTCGCAAAAATTGGGGCCAGTAGAATAGCGTCAAGACCTTGGCCCGCCAGCTCCCCCATGGCAGTTTTAGAATGACAGGCTGCAGTTATAAATAATTGTGGGTGGCATCCACGTATTGTTTTTACTTCATTAATCATATGCTCGGGTAAATGGACCCCATCAGCCTTAACCTTGATGGCAAGAGTTAAATCACCAGCCACTAAAAATTTTATACCTTTTAACTTACATATAGCTCTTAGCGCAAAAGATAGCTCTACCCTGTTATTGTGCTCATAATCCCGAAAAATAACCATCGCACCGCGAGGGAGATTTTCAATAATATCTTCGGGAAGAGGTTGAGCCTCCTGATCTGTTAAAAAAATCATTTCAGGTAAGTTTTTCCAGCCACTTTGACGGTTGAGCTCCTGTGAAATCTCTGCTAGGTTTCTTTTCATAAATTGACTTTAACTGAAGGCTTTATTGATGACCAGCAATCTAATGGATATTAAAGAAAAAATTGCCTCTGCAGCAGAAAACTGTGGGCGACCCCCAAAAGATATAACACTTGTTGCAGTGTCCAAGGTTCATATCGTAGAGACCATTTTACCCGTACTCGAGAGTGGGCAGCGGGTCTTCGGTGAAAACCGAGTTCAAGAAGCCGCTCAAAAATGGCCTGCACTAAAGAATAGCTTTGATGGGGTCAAACTTCACCTTATTGGTCCACTTCAAACCAATAAAGTCCGACAGGCCGTTCACTTATTTGATGTAATCGAAACAGTTGACCGTCCAAAGCTAGCCAGAATGCTCGCCCGTATTTTTGAAGAGGAAGCAAAAAGGTGTGATATTTATATTCAGGTAAATACTGGTCATGAAAATCAAAAGGCAGGTATTTTACCGGACAGTGCTGACGAGTTTATTGCCCTCTGCCGTGATGATTTAAAACTAGAAGTAAGAGGCCTAATGTGCATTCCTCCCTTTGATCACGATAGCACCCCACATTTTAAATTATTAAAAGAAATTGCAGACCGTAATAATATTAAAAATTTATCCATGGGCATGAGCGGTGATTTTGAAAAAGCCATCGGAAACGGCGCAACACACGTCCGCGTGGGTACGGCAATTTTTGGAGCAAGGCCCGGTTATTGATAATAATGTCAATAATAATGAAAATATTAAAACTATTATTCATTAATGCCAATTAAGTCAAAAAAGAAGGCATATTCAAGGGCAGTTTGTTTATAGCGCTTAAAGCGGCCTGAAGCGCCACCGTGTCCTGCTTCCATATCTATTTCAAAGATGAGTTTATTATTATCAGTTTTATATTCACGTAGCCTTGCCACCCACTTCATAGGTTCAAAATATTGTACCTGACTGTCCCAAAGGCCAGTAGTGACTAAAATATTTGGATAATCTTTTCGATCTATTTGATCATAAGGAGAATATGAGAGCATGTAATCGTAATATTCTTTCTTTGCTGGATCACCCCATTCGTTCCATTCACCAGTAGTGAGAGGGATCGATACATCAAGCATGGTAGTAACCACATCCACAAAAGGAACATGGGCACCAACACCAATATATAGTTCTGGTGCCATGTTAAGTACCCCACCCATTAAAAGGCCTCCCGCGCTTCCACCCATGGCATAAATTTTATTTGGGTGTGCATATTTTTTTATATCAAGACCTTTTGTTACGTCAATAAAGTCAAAAAAACTGTTCTTTTTATTGAAAAGTTTTCCGTCATCATACCAAGGGCGGCCAAGCATTTGACCACCCCTCACGTGTGCTATAACAAAAACGACCCCGCGGTCTAAAAGACTAAGGCGAGGCCCGCTGAAGGACGGATCAATAGTCGCACCATAGGAACCGTAAGCATATTGAAAGAGTGGATTACTTCCATCTTTCTTGAACAAATTTTTACGATAGACAATTGAAACAGGCACTTTGTTACCGTCACGGGCTTTAATAAAAATACGCTCACTACGGTAATTCGCAGGAGAAAAATCTCCCATGACCTCATCTTGCTTAAGTAATTCCCGTTCTCCGCTGATGAGATTATATTCGTAGACACTAGGTGGAGTTGTCAATGAACTATAGTAGACACGTATAAGATCACTACTTACTTCGGGATTATCTGCTATACGAATACTAAATATCGGATCATCAAATTTTAAATTAAAACTTTCACCATTATTTAATGATAAAACTTTAAGGCGATTTTCACCATTTTCTTTTTCCTTGATTACCACTGCATTTTTAAAAATAGTGAAATCTTGAAGATAAACATCTTCCTGATGGTCAATGACTGACTGCCAACTACTTTTATCAGACGTGGTATCTTTATTGACCTTCATCAGGCGAAAGTTTTTCGCTTTCCAGTTAGTATGAATGTAATAATAATCACCTAATTTTTCTATTGTATATTCATGATTATCTTCAATTTTTAGGAATGGTACAAAGTTATCAAGCGGAGTTGTGGCATTTAAAATAGACACACCAGATTTAACCGTGCTGTTATGATGAATAAAAATTACCGAACCATCACGAGATTTAGAAAGCGCAGTATAAAAGGTATCATCGTTCTCGCGATAAACGAGAATGTCTTTACTCTGATCTGTACCAAGCTTGTGACGATATACTTCCTGACCAAGTAGTGTTTGAGCATCTTTTTTAATATAAAAAACATGCTCATTATCGCTAGCCCAGATAGCCACCCCTTCTGTATTAATAAGTTTATCGGGATAAAAATTTCCTGTTTCTAAATTTTTAAATTCAAGGGTATAGAGACGTCGGCTAACAGTGTCCGTTCCGAAGGCTATGAGCATGTTATTATTGGAAACGGAATAACCACTTAAATCAAAATAACCATTACCTTCTGCCATCTCGTTAACATTAAATAATAGTTCACTTTTCTCTTCACCATCTTTCCAACGTATATAGACCGGATATTCAACCTCGCCGTCAAATTTAGATTGATACCAATACCCCCTAATATTTATTGGAACGGTGGTATCATCTTTTTGCATCCTCCCAACTATTTCATCATAAAGTATTTTTTGAAAACCTTCCGTATGGTTCATTTGAGCCTTCAAATAATCATTCTCAGCCTCAAGGTGGGCAATAACTTCTAAATCCTTACGCTTGTCATCGCGCATCCAGTAATAGTTGTCGACTCGTTTATGGCCGTGAATTTCCATTTCAAAGGGAACTTTTTTGGCGATGGGAGCCAAAACTTTATTTGTCATTTTTCTTTGTATCTCATTATTTAAATTGTTGTTGTACCCATAGAGTATAATTAACGCAAAAATAGGTGTAAGTAATATCTTTTAATAGATAATTCTTTAAATAAATTTTTGAACACAAGTTAAAAATCACAAAATGTAAGTGTTATCGTTAAAATTGATCCAAAAGAGCTCTCGGCTCGTAAAATAGTTATTAAGCTGATATTGGCTTGCTCTATCTACAAATTGTGCTAAAAACACAAATAGAGAAAGAGGTTTTTTCCTCTTTTTTATTTAATCGTCAATAGGAGTGTTATATGTCAGGTACCAAGAGACCATTGTCTCCACATCTGCAGGTATATTCATGGAGTCTGGAAATGGCATTGTCCATCTTTCATAGGGCTACCGGAGTAGCCCTTGGTGGCGGCGCCCTTCTTATAACATGGTGGATTATTGCCATAGCTACAGGCCCAGACGCGTATGATCAGTTTCGTAATGTAATGAGCAGTATAGTTGGTAAAGTATTTTTGTTTGGTTTTACGTTTTCACTGATGCTCCATATGTGTAATGGCATCCGTCACTTATTTTGGGATATAGGTAAAGGTTTTGATCTTGAAGACTCTCGCCGTTCCAGTAAAATGGTAATGTTTTTCTCTGTTGTCCTGACGGCCCTTTCATGGGTCATCGGCTACGGTATTATATAGGAGGTATGATATGAGTTTACGCTCTCCTTTGGGTAAAGTACGTGGTCTTGGTTCAGCAAAGAACGGAACACATCATTGGTGGATGCAGAAAGTATCTGCAGTAGCTTTAGTCCCATTAACAATTTGGTTTGTATCAAGTATTGTACAAATGACACGAGCTGATTATGAGGTGGTTATTAATTGGATGAATTCTCCGATCGTTGCCGTACTTATGCTTTTATTTGTTATTACGGGTATTTATCATTTAAAGCTTGGGCTCCAGGTTATAATTGAAGATTATATTCATTCAGAAGGATCAAAAGTGCTTCTTCAGATGCTTGTTACATTTAGCTGTGTTGTGATTGGCACGACGGCTAGCTTTTCCATATTAAAAATTGCGCTTTAAAGGTTAATTCAAATGAGCAATTCATACGAAATAGAAGATCATGTCTATGACGCAATAGTGGTTGGTGCCGGTGGCGCTGGACTTCGTGCCGCTATGGGCATCGCAGAAAGTGGGCTAAAAACTGCCTGCATCTCAAAAGTTTTTCCAACAAGGTCTCACACGGTTGCAGCGCAGGGTGGGATTGCCGCGTCTCTTGGCAATATGGGGCCAGATAAGTGGCAATGGCATATGTATGACACCGTCAAAGGATCTGACTGGCTTGGTGATCAGGATGCTATTGAATATATGGTGCGTGAGGCACCTAAAGCAGTATACGAGCTTGAGCATTTTGGCGTTCCGTTCAGCCGCACCGAAGAGGGCCGCATATACCAGCGTCCTTTCGGCGGTATGACTACAGAGTTCGGTGAAGGCCCTGCCGCACAAAGAACGTGCGCAGCAGCAGACCGAACGGGCCATGCTATGCTTCATTCGCTTTATCAGCAGTCGCTTAAGTATGATACAGATTTTTACGTTGAGTATTTTGCCATCGACTTGATTATGGAAAATGGAGAATGTCGCGGGGTTATTGCTCTAGATATGAACACGGGTAAGCTTCATCGTTTTCGCGCTCATTCCACAACACTGGCAACAGGAGGTTATGGTCGGGCATATTTTTCTGCAACCTCGGCTCACACCTGCACAGGTGATGGTGGTGGTATGGTCCAACGTGCTGGCCTTCCGCTTCAGGACCTTGAATTTGTACAATTTCATCCTACTGGCGTTTATGGTGCCGGGGTGTTGATCACCGAAGGGGCCCGCGGTGAAGGTGGTTATCTTGTTAATTCAGAAGGTGAACGTTTTATGGAACGTTATGCACCGTCAGCGAAAGACCTGGCCTCACGCGACGTGGTATCCCGTTCAATGTCATCCGAAATACGCGAAGGTCGGGGCGTTGGCGAAGATGGGGATCATATTTATCTTCACCTTGATCATCTCGATTCTGATATTCTTGCAGAACGCTTGCCTGGAATTTCAGAATCTGCGAAAATTTTCGCAGGAGTTGATGTAAACAAAGAACCTATTCCTGTTCTTCCAACAGTTCATTATAACATGGGTGGTATCCCAACTAATTATCATGGTGAAGTACTCAATCCATCCTCTGATAACCCGGACCGTATTGTCCCTGGCCTTATGTCCATTGGGGAGGCTGCCTGTGTATCTGTTCATGGAGCGAACCGTCTTGGTTCAAACTCGCTCATAGACCTTGTAGTTTTTGGTCGTGCTGCCGCGCACCGAGTGGTAGATGTTGTTAAAGCTGGTGAATCCCATCCAAAGCTTGCAGATGATCACGCCGAGATGGCACTTACCCGTCTTGATCGCCTTCGTTATGCAGACGGTGCGGTTTCCACTGCTACAATACGAGATAAAATGCAACGTACTATGCAAGGAAATTGTGCGGTATTTAGAACGGAAGAAATTCTTGAAGAAGGTAAGGTGAAAATTGATGAGATAGCAAACCTGCTACCTGATATTAAAACCTTTGATCGCTCCTTAGTTTGGAATAGTGACCTAATTGAAGCAATGGAGCTTGAGAATCTACTGGGCCAAGCTCAGGTTACCATGCATTCTGCTGCAAATCGCAAGGAAAGTCGAGGTGCACACATGCACGAAGATTTTCCAGATAGAAATGATAAAGAGTGGATGAAGCATACAATTGCCCACCTTAAAGACGGTAAAGTTGATATTACCTATCGCCCGGTTCATGAATATACTTTAACCGATGAAATAGACTATATTAAACCAAAGCCCCGTGTTTACTAAGAGAAGGTAGAAAAAAATGGCTGAATTTAAACTTCCTAAGAATTCCACTTACACAAAAGGGAAAGTTTGGGCTTCTGACGGTGACATTAAGAGAGTTAAACGCTTTAACATTTATCGTTGGAACGAAGATGATGGTGAAAATCCACGGATCGATACCTATGAAATTGATTTAGATAAATGCGGCCCGATGGTACTTGATGCTCTTATTAAAATTAAGAATGAAATTGATCCAACACTGACCTTCCGCCGCTCATGCCGCGAAGGCGTTTGTGGATCTTGTGCCATGAATATTGGTGGTAAAAATACACTGGCTTGTACTATTGATATGGCCTCCTATAAGGGTGATGTAAACATCTTCCCCCTTCCGCATATGGACGTAGTCAAAGATCTTGTTCCAGATCTAACTAATTTTTATGCCCAGTATGCTTCCATCAAACCATGGATGCAAACACAAACACCTGCCCCTTCTGGTACCGAACGATTGCAAAGTCCAGAAGATAGAATTAAGATCGACGGGCTATACGAGTGCGTGCTTTGCGCTTGTTGTTCTGCATCATGCCCAAGTTATTGGTGGAACAGTGATAAATACCTGGGTCCTGCAGTGTTACTGCAAGCCTACAGGTGGCTCGTAGACACACGTGATGAAAATACTGGAGAACGTCTTGATAATCTCGAAGATAGCTTTCGCCTTTATCGTTGTCACACAATTATGAACTGTGCCAACGCCTGTCCCAAAGGACTAAACCCAGCCAAGGCGATTGCAGAAATCAAAAAAATGATGGTTGAAAGACAAGGCTAAAAATATTTTTTAACAAAAAAGAGCCCGCTTAGTAGCAGGTTTTTTTGTTTCAATCTTTATTAAAGTAATCTGAGCTACCCATTAAAAAGTAACCAGACCTCTTTAGTTTTTAACCCTTCTTTAAATGATCTCTGCAAAGAAGTTCTGCAATCTGAACAGCGTTGAGAGCCGCACCTTTTAAAAGATTATCAGATACACACCAAAGATTTAGGCCGTGCTTGACAGTTTCGTCTTTACGGATACGGCTGATGTATGTGGCGAACTCACCCGTAGCATCAACAGGCGTGATATATCCACCATCTTCGCGTTTATCAATAACCATAATACCTGGTGCTTCACGAAGAATATCTCGGGCTCGGGCAACAGTTATCTCCCTTTCAAACTCAAGGTTGATACTTTCACTATGGCTCACAAAGACTGGGACACGAACACATGTAGCTGTAACACGGATATCCGGATCTAGAATTTTACCGGTTTCAGCAACCATCTTCCATTCTTCTTTAGTATCTCCGTTTTTCATAAAAACATCAATATGGGGTATAACGTTAAACGCTATCTGTTTTGGATAAATATTAGTCTCAACAGGATCATTAACGAAAATAGCTCGAGTTTGTGTCCATAGCTCCTCCATAGCAGCTTTACCACTTCCAGATACTGACTGATAAGTTGATACTACGCAGCGTTTAATTTTTACAGCATCGTGAAGTGGTTTAAGTGCGACCACCATTTGTGCCGTAGAGCAGTTGGGATTGGCTATAATATTCTTTTTAATGTAGCCTCCAAGTGCATCTGGGTTTACTTCTGGTACGATTAAAGGTACGTCAGGATCCATACGAAAGTAAGAGCTATTATCTATAACTACGCAGCCTGTTTTAGCAATTTTTTCACCCCATTCTTTAGAAATAGTCCCCCCAGCAGACATAAGTGCAATATCAGTGTCCTTAAAATCATAGTCATCAAGGCATTTACATTTGATCGTCGTATCGCCAAAGGTTACTTCAGAACCAACTGAGCGACGTGAAGCAAGTGCTACAACCTCTGAAAAAGGGAATTGGCGCTCATGCAATATATTAAGTATTTCACGGCCAACATTACCAGTTGCACCAACAACGGCCACTTTATAGGACATTACTATCTCCAGTCTTATTTGTTTAGTTACTTAGCTTAGCCAAGGCATCTACAATATGGTTTCCCATTTCGCTTGTAGATACAAGTGTCATTCCTGACTGATTAATATCTGCCGTACGGAAATTATTTGCCAACACTTCATTAATCGCACCCTCAACCAAATCAGCAGCATTCGGTTCGTCGTATGTATAGCGAAGTGCCATAGCAAAACTCAGAATAGTTGCTATTGGATTTGCGATGCCCTTTCCAGCAATATCCGGTGCACTGCCATGAACGGGTTCGTAAAGTGCACCTATACCAACTTCACCAAGTGATGCTGATGGCAACATACCGAGGGAACCTGTTAGCATTGCTGCAACATCACTAAGCATATCACCAAATAAATTATCAGTGACAATAACATCAAATTGTTTTGGCGCACGCACTAGTTGCATTCCGCAATTGTCGGCAAGCATGTGTTCAAGGCGAACATTAGGGTAGTCTTTTGCAATAACCTCAACCTCT
>CAJQRG010000068.1 GCA_905612225.1 Emcibacteraceae bacterium
GCACTGATGACGGAGATTATGTTCTCAAAATTGCTAATAGTGCTGAAGATAAAGAGTTTCTTGAATTTCAAAACTCCGTCCTTAATCATATCGCTGATCTTGATCCTACCCTGCCTGTACCTGTTGTTATAAAAGGAAAAAATGATGATGAAATTTTTAAACATAACAATAATTGCGTTAGATTAATTTCCTTTCTTGAAGGCGATATTTTTGGAGATGCGGATAAACCCCTAGCGCTTTATGAGGATCTTGGACGTTTTATGGGTCGATTTTCTAAAGCAATGCAAGGATTTGGTCATCCTAAGGCTCACCAGCCAAATTTTCTTTGGAATATGGACGCTGCCCCTTACTGCAAAGCCTATATTTCAGATATTATTGAAGACGACGTCAAAGAACTTATACAGTTTTTTTATGAGCGCTATGATAATTTTGTAATTCCGCGGATCAAAAAGATGCGTTCAAGTGTAATACATTCAGATGCAAACACATATAACCTCGTCGTTGGCTATAATAAAATTAATGGTTTAATTGATTTTGGTGATATGCTTTTTGGGAAACAAATTAATGAACTGGCTATTACTCTTGGCTATGCGATGATGGATGTTGATGAATTTTATTCTGTAGCGCGTGCCCTTATTACCAATTATACTTCTGAGTTCACACTGTATGAAGATGAGCTTGAGGTTTTATTTGATCTTGCCTGTATGCGTTTAGTAATGAGTATTTGCATATCGTCTAATAGAGTAATCAAGGCAACAACAGATGAGCACCGAGATTATTTATTAGTTACTCAAGCTCCAGCAATTAGAACCCTTAAAAAAGTCCGTAAGATTGGTCTTGGCTTTCTTTCTTCTTTCGCCAGAAAAGCCGGTGGATTTAAGGCTACCAACACATGCCATGAACTTATTAGTTTGTTGCAAAATATTACTCCAGTAAATATGTTTGGTTTTGATTTACACAGCGAGCCTCGTGTTTTATTTGATAATAGGACTGGTTCACCGGGAACTAATTTTATTAACGACGGTGCTAAACATAAAGTGTGGGTCAGGGAACTTTTGGATAAACACGAAGGTCGTTATGGTATAGGTAAGTACGGTGAAGACAGAACTAGTTTTTTATTCGACGGCTTTGAAGGTATTGGCAGTTCAGAACCCAGAACAGTCCATATGGGTATTGATATATGGTTAAGAGAGCCGGAGCAAATTTATGCTCCTCTCAACGGGAAAATTCACTCTTTAGCTAGTAATAATTTACCCTTTGATTATGGGACGGTCTTAATTTTAAGCCATAAAATTGGTGATGCTCCTATTTTCTACACATTATATGGGCATCTTAACAAGAAAACGACTGGTCACTTAAAAATTGGTAATGAAGTTTCTGCTGGAAGTCTTTTGGCCTCTCTCGGTGATGTACACGAAAATGGGGGTTGGACGCCACATCTTCATTTCCAGATTATATTAGATTTAATAGAAATTAAAGATGGTAATTTCCCGGGAATTTGTTCGCCCATAGTATGGGATGTCTGGGAAGATATATGTCCAAACCCAAACCTCATTTTTGGTTTTATTCCTGAAAGTTTTGAGAAACCTGAGCATACAATTCAAGATATGATGCAATTAAGAAAAGAAGTTTTGGCCCCATCATTAAGTGTTGCTTATAAAAAACATCTCCATATCGTTCGCGGCAAAGGTGCTTATCTTTATGATAGTTCGGGTCGTGCCTTCCTTGATTGTGTAAATAATATTACTCATGTTGGGCATTGTAACCCTCATGTTGTTAATGCAATAAGTAAACAAGCTGGAGAACTAAATACTAATTCACGGTATTTATATGATGGTATTAATAATCTAGCATCTCGAGTTCTGAGCACCATGCCACAACCACTTTCTGTTATGTTTTTTACAAATAGTGGTTCTGAAGCTAATGAATTGGCACTAAGGCTTGCTCGTCATTACACAAATAGAGAAACTACTGTTACTGTTGACTGGGGCTATCACGGCAATACAAATGCAACTGTAGCTATAAGTCCATATAAATTTAATAGAAAAGGTGGCAAAGGATGTCCACCCGAAACACGGATAGCAGAGTTTCCTGATCCATATCATGGGCGCTTTAAAGATTATTCTTTAGAGAGCGGAAGGGGTTACGCATCGGACGTTGATATTCAAATTAATAATTTAATTGAACATACAGGTGAAGGACCAGCGGCCTTTATTGCAGAATCAATTGCGGGAGTTGGAGGTCAGGTTGTCTATCCAGATGGTTATTTAAATTCAGCTTATGAGAAAATCCGTTTAACTGGGGGGCTTTGCATTGCGGATGAGGTGCAAACTGGTTTTGGGCGCGTGGGTGAAAAAATGTGGGCCTTTCAACTTCAAGATGTAGTTCCAGATATAGTTAGTTTTGGCAAACCTTTTGGTAATGGTCATCCAATGGCTGGGGTTGTAACTACCAGGGAAATAGCAGACAGTTTTGCAAATGGTATGGAATACTTTAATAGTTTTGGTGGCAACCCAGTATCGTGTGCCATAGGTATGGCGGTGCTAGATGTAGTAGAAGGTGAGGGCCTTATGGAGAAGGGGTTAATTACTGGTAATTATATAATGGATGGTATGCGGGATATGATGGACCGCTACCCTCTTATTGGGCAAGTTCGCGGTAAAGGAATGTTTTTTGGTGCTGAATTAGTCAAGGATCGAGATACAAAAGAACGAGCCCCAAATGAGGCTAGCGCAATAGTTCAGTTTTTGCGTGAGGATGCTGTTCTTTTTTCAACTGATGGTCCTTATGACAATGTTCTTAAAGGTAAGCCACCAATGGTATTTGGATTAAGCGAAGCAGAAATTTTTATCATGAAACTTGAGAAAGCATTTAAGCGTCTTTACGCGGATGGCTTTTAATTTGATAATTATAATTTACCATAAAATAGTTATTAATTATTTGTACCTTTAATTATTTGACAATGATTAATCTGAACAGCTTCTTATTTAATTCGCGGGTGGAGTAAAAAATGTATCAAAAAATAGAACTTGAAAAAATTCTTTCATTGCTTGACGGCTGGAAAGTTGTTGAAGGAAGAAATGCTATTTATAAAAAATTCATATTTGATGATTTTCATGAGTGTTTTAGTGTTATGACAAAAATTGCATTGAAGGCGGATGAAATGAACCACCATCCAGAATGGTTAAATATATATAATCAACTTGAAGTGACATTGACCAGTCATGTAAAAAATGAAGTGACAAGTTCTGATTTTGAATTAGCTCAGTTTATTGATTCTGTAATTATCTAAATACTTTATTTTTAAAAAAAGTAACTTCATGTGAACCAATAAGTAATGTTTTGATAGTGGATAGCATGTGAGGAGTTGAATTTAAGATATTTGATATTGATCTCGGTGAGATTGCCAAGCGTATTATTTACTATCTTCCAAATCTTCACTGGGTTTAAAGAGAAACAGGGGAAAGTACTTTGGAGAATACGAATAATATTTTACTTATTTAGCTAGTATTGACAAGCGATCTATAATCGTCGCAATGGCTGTAGCCCTCATGCAGAATATAATTTTATTTAAAAAATCTGTTGACTAATCCAGATTCATTGTCAATGGTATACATTGGTGTAAGTAATAAAGATTACTGTCAGGGATACATCTTTTTTTTAAACTAAAACTTTTATACTTTATTAAGGAGAGAAACATGGAAACGACAGGTTTGAATCCCAATGATTATGTTGGTGTCAGCTTCTGGATTATTTCCGCAGCAATGGTTGCGGCAACTTACTTTTTCACCGTTGAACGCGATCGTGCAGTAGGCAAGTGGAAAACATCTTTAACCGTAGCCGCAATGGTGACTGGTATCGCTGCAATTCACTACTTCTACATGCGTGGAGTTTGGGTTGATACGGGCGCAAGTCCAACAGTTTTCCGTTACGTTGACTGGTTATTAACTGTGCCACTGCAGATTGTCGAGTTCTTCTTGATTCTTACTGCCGTAGCTGTAGTTCGTGCCGCTCTGTTCTGGAAGTTGCTGATTGCATCAGTTGTGATGCTAGTCGGTGGGTATCTTGGTGAAATCGGCGCTATGGATTATATGCTTGCATTTGCTATTGGTATGGCTGGTTGGTTATACATCATCTATGAAATATTCGTTGGTGAAGCTAGTAAAATAAGTGCATCTCAGGGTACTGAGGCTAGTAAAATTGCCTTCAATGCACTTCGCTTGATTGTAACTATTGGTTGGTCAATCTACCCGATAGGCTATCTTCTAGGTGCGGGCAGCGATGGTGGAGCTATGCTTAACCTTGTTTACAACCTTGCTGACTTCGTCAACAAGATTGCATTCGGTGTTGTTATCTGGGTTGCAGCTACTAGCTCGTCTGAAAAGGCATAAAAACCTAAATTTCGAGACTAAGCCTTACGATTGGCGTTATGGGACGATTTATTCCTGTAACGCCAATTTTTAAATTTTAGATTTTTTAAGGAGAAAATTAAATGGAATTAGTAGACTATAACTCTGTATATAACTCCTTGTCCTTTGCAATAGCAACATTCGCGGCGGCAACAGTATTTATGTTCGCTCAACGAACTCAGGTCGCTCCAGCCTACAAAACTGCTCTTACACTATCTGGTCTTGTGTGCTTCATTGCGTTTTACCATTACTGGAGAATGTTTGAGAGTTTTGGGCATGCCTACACACTCCATGACGGCATAGTAACTGCCACTGGTGCAGCATTTAACGATGCTTATCGTTATGTTGACTGGTTATTAACAGTTCCTTTGCTTTTACTTGAACTTGTTCTTGTAATGAGATTAAGCAGAGAAGAAACTTACTCTAAAGGTACTAAGCTTGCTATTGCATCAATAATTATGATTGTTCTTGGATATCCAGGTGAGATTGCCGCTTCGGGTGATGTGCGTTGGATGTGGTGGGCTGCTGCAATGGTTCCGTTCCTCTACATTGTTAGAGAATTAATTTCAGGTCTTAGCGCATCAATAGCAGACCAGCCTGCTGATGTAAGAGGTCTCGTTTCGAACGCAAGGTCAGTAACTCTTTTATCTTGGTGTTTCTACCCACTAATTTTTATCTTACCAATGTTAGGTGTTGGTGGCTTAGAACTTGGTGAAATCAATGCTACTGTTCAAGTTGGTTACACTATTGCTGATGTTATTGCGAAAGCTGGTTTTGGTGTTATGATTTATGTTATTGCTCAACGTAAATCTGATGCCGGTGCATAATTAGTAAGATTGTAAAACTTTAAAGAAAACGCGCCATTTTGGCGCGTTTTTTTTACTTTAATGAGTATGATTGACTTATGGAATACTTTATGCCGCCAGAAGCAGATGAATTTCTTCATGTTGTGAAACATGAATTTGCGAAAAGTTTTGATGTTAAAGAGCCATTTATTTCTGAATGGTTACAGCATCATAATGATTCTAAAGGTAAGTGGATGAGGGCTAGGCTCGCGCTAGCGTCCGGTGGACTACTTGGTTTATCTAGTCAAACATATATAAAATGGGCAGTTGTATGTGAATTAATTCATAGCGCTTCACTTTTACATGATGATATTTGTGACGAAGACTCAATGAGACGAGGTAAAAAATCACTTTGGAAAGAATTTGGAATACCTGCCGCTCTATGCACCGGTGATTACCTAATAGCTGAATCTTTTAGGAAGTTAACCGAGATAGAGAAGGGATGGCATCAAAATATACTTCTCAAGCTTTTGTCGTGCTCAGTAAAAGAAATTATATTTGGTCAGTCGCTTGACGTTAGTTTGGATCATTTGACGCTAAATAGGGAGCAATACCGTAAAATAGCAATTGATAAGACGGCGCCCTTTATTGCATTGCCAATGATGGGTATGTTTCATTGCAAAGAACTCACAGAAGATGAATGCTTAGCTTTAAAAGAAATTTCAAATGAACTTGGTTTTGCTTATCAGTACTTAAACGACGTTGAAAATATAACTGGTGCGGAACAGGAAGCGGCCTCCGACTTTTTTAAAGGCCATCCGAATTTTATGGTAATCCGGATACTTGAAAAATTATCAAACAAGGAGAAAAAAAGCATAATAAATCAACCAGAAAAATTTAATGATTTTATATCAGAGTCAAATTTCATTGAATCAAAAGAAGAAATAATCTGTATACTAAAAAATGCTATGAAAAATATACACCGTTTACCAATAATTATTCAACCAGTTATTATGTCACTTAAAGAAGAGATAATTAAAAGGCTTAGCTTGATATGAAAAGAGTAGCAGTTATAGGAGGAGGGTTCGGTGGTATCGCTGCCGCAATCAGGTTAAGAGCAAGGGGCAATAGAGTAACTATTTATGAGCGTTTAAATAAACTAGGTGGTAGGGCTCAAGTTTTTGAAAGAAATGGTTATATGCATGATGCTGGCCCCACCGTTATTACAGCACCCAAGCTATTCTATGAATTATTTGAGTTATTTGGTGAAAATTTAGAGGATCACCTTGAATTTAAACCATTGGATACTTGGTATAGGTTTCACTTTAATGACCAAACAGAATTTAATTATGGGCCAGATCGTGAAAAAATGCTTAATCAAATTGAAGTTTTATCACCTGAGGATGTTTCTGGCTATATGGCTATGCTCAAAGCTTCAGAAGAAATATTTAAACTAGGCTATGAAAAACTGGCGGGACATCCATTTACCAGGTTCACTACAATGTTAAGATATGCTCCAGATATTTTGAAGATGAAAGGCTACCGTTCTGTTTATAGCTTTGTGTCTGAGTATATTAAGCATCCAAATCTACGCCAGGCATTCTCGATACAGCCTCTCCTAGTTGGTGGTAACCCTTTTACAACTTCCTCTATCTACTCACTTATTCATGCACTGGAACAGAAGTGGGGTATTTTCTTTTGTATGGGTGGAACGGGAAAGCTTGTAGTAGAACTTGAAAAATTGATGCTTAGAAATGGTATTGAAATAAATTATTCATCTGATGTCAGTCATTTTTCTACATCAAAAAAATTAATAACAAGAGTTAATTTTACAAATAATGAAAGCAAGGAATTTGACTATGTTGTGAGCAATGCTGATCCCATTCAAGTATCTACAGAGCTCCTTAAAAATGAAAAAATTTCATTTCATAATCGTTTAATAAAAAAATATGCAAAACATTCTATGGGCATGTTTGTGTTATTTTTTGGATCTAAAAAGTGTTATGAAAATGTTGCACACCATACGATATGGATGGGCCCTAGATACAAAGAACTTCTAGAAGATATATTTGATAAATATCATCTATCCGATGATTTTTCTATATATTTACACAGACCTACCTGTACAGATAAGTCTTTTGCTCCAAAAAACCATGACAGCTTCTATGCTCTTGTACCCGTACCAAATCTGAAAGGTGATCAAAACTGGTCTGAAATAAAAGATGCATTTTCTAAAAGAATTTTAGATGCCCTAGATAAAACGATCTTACCGGGGATAAATGTAAATTCAGAAGATATTTTTTGCATGACACCTGAGGATTTTAAAACTGACTACAGGACACCATATGGTAGTGGTTTCTCAATCGCACCAATTTTAACGCAGTCGGCATGGTTTAGAACACATAATCAAGATGACAGATATAAGAACCTATTTTATGTGGGGGCCGGGACGCACCCAGGTGCAGGGGTTCCTGGAGTTATAAATTCGGCAAAAGTAGTAGAAAGCATTCTTTACGATGACTAGTTATTCTAAGGTAATGAAAAAACATGGTAAAACTTTTTTTTGGGCCACTGCATTCCTGGAAAAAAAGACTGCGGATAAACTATACGCAGTATATGCATTTTGTCGTCATATTGATGATTTGATTGATGAAAATCAAGCTGATGATAATTCATACAAAGACTTTTATTCAATTAAAAATGCATGGGATAAAAATAAATTTACAGGTGCATTCGATGAGTTAAAAAACATAGATGAAGGTTTTATGCCAAGAGAAGATATCATTAGAGAGTTTTTAAAGGGACAAATGAGTGATATTACCTATAATCAACCAAATGATATGAATGAACTCCTTGTCTATTGCTATCAAGTAGCTGGCGCTGTTGGTCTGATGGTTTGCGACGTCATTGGAATAAAAGACCCTCGCTTAAAGTACTTTGCTATTGACCTTGGTATTGCAATGCAACTTACAAATATATGTCGTGATATAAATGAGGACGCTGCAATAAATAGAATTTATTTACCTAAAGATATGATCAACCTATCACTTGATAGTTTTAAAAACCCAACAAAAAATGATATTAAAAAAATTAATTTAATAAGAAATAATTTATTGAGTGTCGCAAACAAATATTATGAGAGTGGAGACAAAGGTATTGCACACCTTCCATCTAAAACTGCAAGAGCAGTTTTCGTAGCTTCAAGGCTATATCAACATATTGGAATAAAAACTTTAAATACTAATATCTCCTATGAATCACAGCGAGTTTATTTAAATAAATTTGAAAAACTTAAAATTACATTAAAATTACTATTTAAAGTTAACAGTAAAAAAGCTATAGAAAGTCACAATGAAGTACTACATTTATCTTTAGTGGAACTTCCTGATGCGCATATAAAATGAAGCACACATACGATTTAATAATTATTGGAGCAGGGCTATCTAGCTTAATGTTTCTAAATCAATATCTTAAAAAAACTAGTGGACAAGATATCCTTCTGCTAGAACAAAAAAATATTATTAATAGTGATCAGACGTTCTGTGCTTGGGAAGGCCCAGGACTTACTAATATCTCAAAAGATTTTCAATTAAAACCAAAAAAAATTTGGAATAAAATAGTTTTAAATAATCTTAATGACGAAATCAAGAGAGATATAGAACCCTACAGCTACGTTTGCTTTGATGGCAAAGAAACACTCGAAACTTTATTAAGTACATGCAAAGAAAAAATTACAGTCATAAAAAATGAGAAAGTGCTCCTATTAAGTTATGAGGATAATGTACATAACGTAACTACGGAGAATGGTGTGCATTACGGTATGCTTATAGTTGATAGCAGAAATAACATAAAGAAACATGAAATAAAGTCATCACTAGTGCAACAAGCTTTTGTCGGAAATGAAATAGAATTGACACATGATCGGTTTAATTCTGATGAGATTACATTGATGTCTTTTTCGCAAAGGGAAGATGAAATTGAGTTTGTTTACATATTACCTTTTTCGAAAAAAAGAGCACTTATTGAAACAACAGTTTTTTCAACGTCACCTAAGCTTACTGATATAGAAGGAAGACATCAAAAATTTCTCAAAAAATATGAGCCGTATAAAAAAATAAGACAAGAAAAAGCAATTATACCAATGGCTGTTGTTTCTCCAGATGAGGAAAGAAAAATACTTAAAATTGGCATAAGTGCGGGTATGGTAAGGGCTTCTTCTGGCTACTCAATGCGAAGAATTGCTAACTGGTCTACTAAACTGGGTCCACATCAATTAGATGAGAGTAGCGTCTCTTCATTTAGATATTATTCTAGCAAATGGTTAAACTGGCTTGATAAAATACTCTTGAATGTCATCATTAAATATCCAAATAAAGGTCCTTTTTTGTTTATGATGCTTTTTAAAAGAGCAAAAATGCCTTCATTAATAAGATTTTTATCGGATAAGCCATCTGCTGCTGATTTAATAAATATATTATTTTGCATGCCGAAAAGACTTATGTTGAAAGGGCTGGTAAAAAAGGAAAATGACTAAAATTCACAAACATCAAATTCTTTTCATCATTTTTTCGCTAGTAATAATCTTTATATCCAGTTTTTACGGCATTAAGATTTTGGATGCCTTCAGCTTTAAATCATCTGATAGTAGTATTTTGATAATATTTATTTCCTTAACTCTCATAGGCACCATTGGTGTTGCACATGGTGCACTTGATGGGAAGATAATATGGAAGCACTCAGTTCACATAAAAACTAGATTTAAACTATACCTTCTATATATTTTACTTACTTTGGGAGGTGCATTACTTTGGTTTTTTTATCCATTTTATGGGTTGATGTTGCTTCTGGCTATGTCATCAGTTCACTTTGGTGTTTCAGATCTGCAATTTATAGAAGAAATGAGTATTGCACCAAAAATATTTTGGGGGATTGTGATGACATTTCTTCCTTTGCTGTTTAATCCGAATTTAGTAAATATACTTTTTTTTGACCTGACACAGGTTAGTATCTATTTGGAAGTACTTGTGGCAATAAAAATTATAATTTTAATTTGTATGCTCAGTTTTTTTATAAATCTGTATTTAATTGGAAAAAATAGAAAAAAAGTAGGGAAAAATTTTTATGAATTGAATCTTTTAAGTTTTGAAATGTTAGTGCTTGTTTGTCTTGCTTATTACTTAAACCCATTAATCTGGTTCGCAATATACTTTTGTGGACTCCATGGTATTAGAGCTTTGATTAATCATGAATTTAAAATTTTACCAGATATTTTCTGGTTAGTATTATTTACTGCGCCCATATCAACAATAATTTTTTTGTTTGAATGGGATTACAACTTTAAAAGTCTATTAGTAATTTTTCCAGTTCTGGCAAGTCTGACAATTGCACATATGCTTTTACCTGGACTGAGGAAATTAATTAAACCTTAAAATAAACCTATATTTTTATTTTGTTTAATTAGCATTTCTAGGCACGATTCCTTTTTATTAACGAAGATATACTTGTCCCATTAAACTTTGGAGTATGTGGAGGTATCTTGCAGTATATCGTAGTAATTTTATAATCGGTTATTGTTGCTGTTGTAATGAATATTTATCCGTATTATAAAGTGCAATATTAATTTAGGATTTATTCAATGGATATGACTGTTTCAGACAAGGTAAGTGCCTCTCGCCGGCGCCATATGATTGATGGTCACCTCTTGCCAAATGATGTGACTGACCAAAATGTTATAGATGCTATAGAACAAGTGAATAGAGAAGTATTTGTTCCGGCAGCTCGAAAAGGTGTTGCTTATATTGATAAAAGTATAAATGTTGGGGAAGGTCGTTACCTTATGGAACCACTGACCTTTGCTAAATTATTAAATGCTGCAGATATTAACAAAACCGACCTTGTCCTTGATGTAGCGCCCGCCACGGGATATTCATCAGCGGTTTTTAGTAAACTTGTAGATTCAGTTGTTGCTATAGAAGAAAACCTTGAACTTGCTGAACAGGCAACAAAAAACTTAGCCAAAGAAAACTGTGATAATGTTGCATTAGTTACAGGCTTTCATATCGATGGCCTACCAAAACAGGGTCCCTACGATATTATTTTTATAGGTGGAATGATTGATATAGTTCCAGCTTCACTGCTTAACCAACTTACTGAGAATGGAAGAATTCTTTGTGTACTTAATCAGGATGGTCATGGGCGTGCTTCTTTTGTTACTTATAATGACAAAATTATTGGAGTGAGGAACTTATTTGATACTTCTGCACCTCCACTCAAAGGTTTTGAAAAAAAGAAAAACTTCCTATTTTGATAAAAATTATGTTTTATTTATTAACAAAGAATGTTTACAGTGGTAACATATTAAAAGTATGCTCTTTAAACAATCTGAGTTTTTATTTTTAAAAAACATTAGGTAAATAA
>CAJQRG010000069.1 GCA_905612225.1 Emcibacteraceae bacterium
GGAAATTTGACAAAAATTCAATTGGACTCTAACTTCAACTTGATTGTCAAAATATTAAAACTTAACCATTAAAAAACTGGAATTAACATGAATAAAAGTTCACATTTTTTAAAAATCACTGCACTCTTTTGTACGCTAGTGCTAACTGCTTGCAATAATTCGACAGAAACCTCCCAGACACTAGAAAGTTCAGAGACAGAAGAAGCGATGATTGCACGTGCCCTCGACATACATGAAAGGGTAATTACACTTGACACTCATGATGATATTAATGTTTCCAATTTTACAGACGAACTAAATTATACTATGGACACGAATAGTCAGGTTAATCTTCCAAAAATGCTAGAAGGTGGTCTTGACGTTGCCTTTTTTATTGTTTTTACTGGTCAAGGAGAACTCAATAGCGAAGGTTACGCTGCAGGATACAAAAATGCGATGGCAAAATTTAATGCTATTCATTGGCTAACTGAAGAAAAAGCTCCAGATCAGATTGGCCTTGCATTGACTTCTGATGATGTGCGCAGACTTAATGCTGAAGGTAAAAAAATTGCCATGATTGGTATTGAAAATGCTTACCCTATTGGAGAAGATCTAAATAATATTAAGAAGTTTGCTGACTTAGGCGCTCGTTATATGTCTTTAGCCCATAACGGTCATAGTCAATTCGCTGACTCTAATACTGGGGAACGTTTAGATGAAAATGGTAATCAGGCAGAACCATGGCTTTACAATGGCCTGAGTGAGCTTGGTAAGGAAGCGGTACCATTGATGAATAAATATGGTATAATGATTGATCTTTCCCATCCATCTAAGGAGAGTAATCTGCAAGCCATAGCTCTTTCTAAAGCACCCGTTATAGCCTCGCATTCTTCGGCGCGTTCACTTAGCCAAGCAGTAAGCCGCAATCTTGAAGATGAGGTATTACTTGCCATAAAAGAAAATAATGGTGTAGTTCAAACAGTCGCCTTCGCCAGTTATCTTGATCGCGATAAAAATAATGCCCATCTGGAAGTGTTGAATAATCTTTATGCCGAAATTTCTAAAACTATGGGTTTTGAGATATTGTCCCGTCGTGAAAGATTTAATATGTCGGAAGAAGATCGCGCAGCCTACAGTGCAAAATTTGATGAACTTGAAAAAATCGCCGCACCACGCCTTGAAACAGAAGTTTATGCAATTGCATCACCAGTTGATGTAAGCGATTTTGTCGACCACATTGACTATATGGTCAACTTTATGGGGATAGATCACGTAGGTATCAGCTCCGACTTTGATGGTGGTGGGGGCATTCAAGGATGGAATAGTGCTGCAGAAACTTATAATATTACAATAGAACTCGTCCGGCGCGGTTATAACGAAGAACAGATTTCTGCCCTATGGAGTGGTAATCTATTGCGTGTGCTTGACGAAGTACAAGAAGTTTCCCGAGAATTACTAGCATCAGATTGATTTCTTAAAAATAATAAAGCCTGTCTAATTACTTGTTAGACAGGCTTTATAAGGATTTTTAATTTATTTTTTTAAAGGCTATCATTAGCACCTTTGTTGGCGTCAACACTTTGATATAGTTCACTACCCTCATTTCTAAATTTCTCTGACATCTCTGCCATTCCGTTATTAGCAAAGTCACGAACTTCTTGACTTATCTTCATAGAACAAAATTTAGGGCCACACATAGAGCAAAAGTGAGCTACTTTATGGGCATCTTTAGGGAGGGTTTGGTCATGATATTCCCTTGCTTTTTCTGGATCAAGGCCAATGTTAAACTGATCAAGCCAACGAAAGCTAAATCTTGCCCGGCTCATGGCATCATCACGCAGTTGTGCACCGGGATGACCCTTAGCAAGGTCGGCAGCATGAGCTGCAATTTTATAAGTAATCACACCGGTTTTAACATCATCACGATTAGGAAGACCAAGATGTTCTTTGGGTGTCACGTAGCATAACATAGCGCACCCAAACCAGCCTATCATTGCCGCACCAATACCACTGGTAATGTGATCATAGCCTGGGGCAATATCAGTTGTGAGTGGGCCAAGCGTATAAAAAGGTGCTTCGTGGCATTCCTTCAACTGCTTGTCCATATTGATTTTAATTTTGTTCATAGGCACATGGCCAGGGCCTTCAATCATTACCTGAACGCCTTTTGACCATGCAATTTTTGTAAGTTCACCAAGTGTTTCGAGTTCAGCAAATTGGGCCTCATCATTAGCGTCAGCGATACTACCCGGACGGAGGCCGTCACCAAGAGAGAAAGAAACGTCATAAGCTGCCATAATATCGCAAATATCTTCGAAATGCTCATAAAGGAAACTTTCTTTATGGTGAGCTAGGCACCACTTAGCCATAATAGATCCACCGCGGCTAACTATACCTGTGACACGTTTAGCGGTCATAGGAACGTAGCGAAGTAGAACGCCTGCATGTATGGTAAAGTAATCAACACCCTGCTCGGCTTGTTCTATTAATGTATCTCTATATACTTCCCAAGTCAGATCTTCGGCAACGCCATCTACTTTTTCTAGAGCCTGATAAATGGGAACGGTCCCAATCGGAACTGGTGAGTTACGAATGATCCATTCTCGTGTATTATGAATGTTACGCCCGGTAGATAAATCCATCACATTATCGGCACCCCAACGGGTTGCCCATACCATTTTATCCACTTCTTCAGCTACCGATGACGTTATGGCTGAGTTACCAATATTAGCATTTATTTTTACTTGAAAGTTGCGCCCAATAATCATTGGTTCTGCTTCAGGATGATTTATGTTACGTGGGATAATGGCGCGACCAGCAGCAATTTCACTACGCACAAAATCTGGCGTGATCTGATCAGGAATGTTAGCTCCGAAGCTTTCAGCATATTCATCACGCTTATAATCATTACCCATATCAGCACGAGACATATTCTCACGAATAGCAATAAATTCCATCTCTTTAGTTATTATACCATTTTTTGCATACTGATATTGAGTTACAATTTGACCAATTTTTGCACGCAAAGGTCTATTCTTCACCGGAAATTCACTAGCAAGAAACTTACCGCTGGCATTGCCGTTATCTTCAGGCCTTATATTCCGGCCTTCATAACCTTCAACATCACCACGCTCAACAACCCACTGCTGCTTATCTCTTCCAAGACCCGCATGAATATCAGTTTGTATATTTTCATCAGTATAGGCTCCCGATGTATCATAAACTCTTAGATTTTTTTCACCTGATGATGGATCTAGGGTGATAGAACGCATCGGCACTTGAATAGAAGCATCTGTTCCCTCCACATAAATCTTATTCGAGGCTGGCAATGGGCCAGTGGTAACAGGCATTTTTTCAATTTTTGTTTCGATGTTCATAGCTAGGATCTCCATATTTTTTCATAGAAAATCCGGGAGGTAGCGGTAACGGTTTGAGAACTTTTACATTCCTTCCCTCCGCCGGTATAACCCGGATCAGGTTCTAAGGGTTACTATATTATTAGTATAGTATCTCAGTCTCAAAGACTCCCCTAGGAATTACAATTAGGGTAACTAATTTATCCGCTAATACAAGCAAAATATATATTGGATATACTTTAAACATCACTGTATAAGATTGTCTATGGAATTAGAAGTAAATGAACTTAGTAGCACACTTAAAAAAGGGCAGAGATTACTTGGGTTTGATCTTGGGTCAAAGACAATTGGTATTGCTTTATCAGATGTGATGCTCATCGTAGCAACACCTATGGAAACTATTCAAAGGACTAAATTCACCAAAGACGCTGAACGTATTCTTGCTATAATTTACGAGCAGAATGTGGGGGGCATTATACTTGGTCTTCCAAAAAA
>CAJQRG010000070.1 GCA_905612225.1 Emcibacteraceae bacterium
ATCTGGATACATTGGTAGTCATACTGTTCTTCTGCTTCTTGAAGAAAATCACACCGTGACAGTTATTGATAACCTTTGTAATTCATCCTCTGAATCCTTAAACCGAGTTAAAAATATAACTGGGAAAAATAACCTTGAATTTATTGAACTCGATATTCGTGATGCAGCCGGATTGAAGCATTTGTTTTTTGAAAATAATTTTGATGTAGTAATACACTTTGCTGGATTAAAATCAGTAGGTGAAAGTACTGAAAAACCACTTGAGTATTATGATAATAATGTTGGAGGTACAGCAACTCTTTGCCGGGCTATGAAAAATGCTGGAGTTAAAAAGCTAGTATTTAGCTCTACCGCAACTGTTTACGGTATTCCTGAAGTAATACCTGTAACAGAAAAGACACCAACTGGCGGCACTACTAATTCTTATTCAACATCAAAATTGATGATTGAAGAAATGCTGGAGGATCTCTACAAATCCGATAATAGTTGGAATATTGCACGTTTACGTTATTTTAACCCTGTTGGAGCCCATAATAGCGGACTAATCGGTGAAGATCCATCAGGCATACCAAACAATTTAATGCCTTACATTACACAGGTCGCCTCAGGTAAACTTGACCAGCTTTCTGTATTCGGTAATGATTATGACACTCCTGATGGGACCGGCGTCCGAGACTATATTCATGTGCATGACCTTGCAGAAGGCCATTTAAAGGCTCTTACAAAACTCAATAGTAACCCTGGTCTTGTTACCTATAACCTTGGAACTGGAAAGGGTTATAGCGTGCTTGAAGTAATAGATGCCTTTGAAAAAACAAATGGTATAAATATTCCGTATAAAATTACACCTCGACGCGAAGGTGATATAGCAAGCTACTATGCGGATACAAAGCTAGCAAAAAATGAACTTAAATGGGAAGCTATAAAAGACTTAAATGACATGGTTCGCGATGCTTGGAAATGGCAATCAAAAAATCCATCGGGTTATTAACATCTATTTTAATTAGAAACTTTAAATTGACCACTTGGTTTATAGTGCATGAGATAATTAGGAACTATCGCCTCAGTTGGTGTCGGGACGATGCCTAGGTCAGAAAAATTTTTTCCCCCAACCACAATATTATCGTGCTCAAGTAATCTTAGTTGATCAACCGTCACCATAGGATTAGGAAGCATACCAAAGAAAAATGCCTGAAAATAAGCTAACTGAATAGGAATACTTATCATTGTAGCATTTAGTTCAGTCACGCTATTAACCATTTCAAGAAGCGCCCTAAATGTAAAAACTTTTGGGCCGCCAAGTTCATAAGTTTTACCCTGGGTGTCATCCCTTCCAATTATTGTTTCAATAGCTGCTGCTATATCTCCTACATAAACTGGTTGCATTTTAGTTTCACCACAAATAACGGGCATAACCCTAAACATTTTTGCAAGTCCTGCAAATTTGTTAAAAAACAAGTCATCTGGACCAAAAACTACACTTGGCCGAACAATAGTTGCCTCAGGATAAGCTTTGAGAATAGAAACTTCACCTGCAGCTTTAGAGCGAGCGTATTTAGAAGCTGATTCTAAATCAGCACCAATAGCTGATAGATGTATAAACTTCTTCACCCCGGCATCAGCTGATATTTCAGCTATAAGCGCAGCTCCTTTATGATGAACTTTATCAAATGTCTGCGCACCACTCTCATAAAGAATACCAACCAAGTTAATGACGTAATCAGCACCTAAAATAGCAGCTTCTATAGAGTTTCTATTTCTTAAGTTAGCCTGGGAAATTTGCACCTGACCAAGATCACCAAGTGGTTTAACATGAAGAGCATTGTTCGGGTGGCGAACGGCCACCCTTACTCGATAACCCGCTTTTGCTAGGTGTTGAACCACAGCTTTACCAACAAAGCCTGACCCACCAAAAACTGTAACTAGTTCACCGCTCATATTTAGTCTCCACTTGAATAAAATTAGTAAGCTCTTTTAAACATTTTTTATGTACGGCGTCCAGAGACATTTTACTTTAATGATAGTCTCATCAGTAGATTTACAACCTAAATTCTAAAAACAATCATCGCCCTGACGAAAAGTTGTTAAATTATTAAAATTTAGTGGGTGATAAATACTTAAAGTCGAGAGTTTATATTTACGAAAAGTTTCTTGATAGTGCATAGTATTTTTCATGAATGTATTGCTGTGGATTTTCACCACTACAATCCCAAAGGGTTCGTTTTTGGCTTTCTAACTCACCAAGATAAAAATGAAGTCCCTCGTTTGGTTCGTCATCATACGTACAAATAGCGTGGATAGCATCCTCAGTTAAATCAACTACCGCAGGCGCTTTGAATGTTACCTCATCACGCTTTATTATATTTTCACCGTCTCTATCATAAAAGACATGAGTTTCCGTTCCTTTATACAAAGCAGAAATAGCTGACATACAATGCTCATGGGGCGGATACATTATACTTGGAGTAGTCGCTATATAGTAAACAGTGACATTACTGTCTACGTAAAGGAGTACCTCATCACTGTCAAAACTAGGCATCGCAGCTACTATTGAAGATGGGCTCTCTGTCATCTCTCTTAAACGCTTAATCATACCATCAAGGTCTTTTTTTCCCTTGTATTTTACTATATCACTTATAAGAGTTTTAAGAGCCTCACCGACTTCAACTTTATACATGTATTTTCATTCCTTTTAAAATTCTACTTCTTGCGTGAGGCCTTGGCTAATAGC
>CAJQRG010000071.1 GCA_905612225.1 Emcibacteraceae bacterium
GATAGAAGAACTATTTGGAACTAATATCGCCAAAATGGTTGATGGCGTTACCAAGCTTTCCGAACTGGAATATACATCTGAAACTTTTAAACAAGCCGAAAACTTCAGAAAACTTCTTCTTGCAATGTCCAACGACATACGCGTGCTGTTGGTTAAACTTGCAGATCGACTTCACAACATGCGGACGCTTCATCATATACAAAAAAGTGATAAAAGAGCACGTATAGCTCGAGAAACGCTTGATATTTACGCACCTCTTGCTGAAAGAATTGGAATGCAGGAACTCATGAACGAGCTTGAGAGCTTATCTTTTCCACATGTTTATCCAGAGGCGCACGAATCTATTATAAAGAGGCTGGATTATCTACATGAAAATACGGAAAATATTAGAGATGAGGTTATTAAAGAGCTCGAAAAGATATTTTCAAAAAACCATCTTGAAGTTGAAGTTGTCGGTCGCCGAAAACAACCTTATTCTATTTGGAAAAAAATTACATATAGAAACATCAGCCTAGAAAATCAGGCTGATTTGTTTGCGTTTCGCGTTATTGTTGATAGTGCTGAAGATTGTTACAGGGCGCTGGGTGTTATTCATGATTATTGGCAGGCGGTGCCTGGGCTTCTTAAGGATTATATTTCTATGCCCAAGCCAAATGGTTATCAGTCCATACATACTGTGGTCATTGGCCCTCAGCGGAAACGTATTGAAGTGCAAATTAGGTCAACGGAGATGGATGTTATAGCCGAAAAAGGAGTTGCTGCTCACTGGCGTTATAAAAACCATGCATCTAAAAAGGACGGTGTTCATTATCGTTGGTTGCAAGATCTTCTGGAAATTCTAGAGCATGCTGCAGATCCTGAGGAATTTTTAGAAAACACCAAAATTGCCATGTATCAAAACCAAGTGTTCTGCTTTACTCCTAAAGGTGAACTTATTAATCTACCGGCAGGTGCTACTGTGGTTGATTTTGCATATGCGGTACACACAATCGTTGGTGATACCTGTGTTGGAGGAAAGGTAAATGGAGAGCCCGCGCAGCTTAAGGGGATACTCTCTAACGGAGATCAGGTGGAAATTTTAACATCAAAAGCTCAGAAACCTCATCAAAGTTGGGCTAATTTTGTTGTTACGGGTAAAGCGAAGGCGGCTATACGACGGAATACTCGGAAACAACAGAATAATGAATATCGTAAACTTGGTGAAGATATTCTTAGGCATGCCTTTGAAGAAGAAAACAGAGAATATACTAAAAAAGCGATTACTGCTGCAGCAAAGAAGTTGAACTTGAAGGGTGGAGCGGGGATTGTTTTTGAAAAGGTTGGCGGTGGTGAAATTTCCGACAGAGAAGTAATCGAGATTATTTTTCCACATCTTAAGGAAAACAAAAATTCCTTGGGTGGTGCATTAATCACAAAGCGTACTCAAAAGAGTAGTAATAATCAGTTGCCGGTAAAGGGATTAATACCTGGACTACCAGTTCATATATCCAAATGCTGTCATCCTATCCTTGGTGATCGGATTGTAGGTATCGTTTCTGAAGGTAAGGGTATAATGATGCACACTATTGGTTGTGAGGCCCTTGATGTTTACACGGACGCTCCAGAAGCTTGGCTTGACCTTTCATGGCAAGCTCAGGATGATAATATGGAAATTTATATTGGGCGGGTTGATATGATGCTCAAGCATGTCTCCGGATCGCTCGCTTCGGTGCTTGCTCTTGTTGCTCAGGATGATGGGAATGTATGTAATATTAAATTCACAGAACGATCAGCTGATATTTTTAGGATTGAGCTTGATCTTGAGGTCAGAGATGTTAAACATTTGACGGATGTTATATCGGCGCTGCGTGCCAGTAAATTTGTAAATTCTATTGAGCGTGCCTTTGCCTAAAACAATAAAGGGTTATGATGAATAAGCAGGACGTATTAAATGAGTTTAAGGAAGCAAAGGCACTGCTCGAAGGGCACTTTTTACTATCTTCTGGGCTTCACAGTGAAATGTACCTGCAGTGCGCCCGTGTTCTTATGAACCCAGTTAGGGCATCACGTCTTTGTAGGGCCCTTGCAGATAAAATTTCTATTACAATTGAACGTAAGATAGATATTGTTATCTCTCCGGCTATGGGGGGTGTGATTGTAGGTTATGAAATGGCCCGGCAACTGGGTGTGGATGCTATATTTACAGAGCGTGTGGATGGTGAATTTGCTCTTCGCCGTGGTTTTGAAATTCCTGAGGGTGCAAATGTTCTGATGGCTGAAGATATTGTTACAACTGGCTTATCATCAAGGGAATGTATTAAGACGATTACGGAATACGGTGGTAATGTTGTGGCTGCAAGCTGTCTGATTGATCGTAGTGATGGCAAAGTTGATATTGGTGTGCCGTTAGTTTCCTTGATGGGGCTTGAGATAGCATCCTATAATGAAGAGAACCTCCCGGATCATTTGAAAGATAGGGAGGCTATCAAACCTGGTAGTCGCGAGTTGAGTAAATGACTCAGTATAAGCTAAGGAAAACTTTTGTTTAAACGCCGTCAAAAACAATCAATTTTTGAAAAAATACGTGAGGTTTTGTGGCCTCGAGCAGGGTGGAAGCGCGCCGCAAGTTATGTGCGGCACCGTATTGCACGTATTGATGGAACACCTCACGCAATTGCCGCAGGGTTTGCTTGTGGTGCGGCAATATCTTTTACGCCTTTCTTGGGTCTTCATTTCATAATTGCCGCATTTATCGCTTGGATGGTTCGTGGCAATATCTTCACCTCTGCGCTGGGTACGGCGATTGGAAATCCTTGGACATTTCCATTTATTTGGGCCTCAAGTTATAACCTTGGTATTAATATTCTTGGTTGGGAGGCAACGGGTGATATAATGACCCGGATGGGTGAAATATTTAGCCGGTTTACTGTCGTTGATCTAGTCAGGAGCCCAGTGGTAGTGCTTGGGCCATTTCTTGAAATAGTTTTTTTGCCAATGTTGATTGGCGGTATCTTAATCGGTGGGTTGCTCTGGTTTATTTTTTACTGGATTACTTTTAAGGTGGTGTCTCAATATAAAATCAATCGATTAAACAAAAGACAAAAAACATTAAAAAGGCGCTAATAAATGGTTGAAAATAAAATACGACTAGGTGTTAATATTGATCATGTTGCAACAGTAAGGAATGCGAGGGGTGGAGTTTATCCAGATCCAGTTAAGGCGGCTCTCCTTGCTCAGAAAGCTGGTGCTGATGGCGTTACGGCACATCTTCGTGAAGATAGACGACATATAAAAGATCATGATATCGAAAGATTAATGGCTGAATTATCAATACCCCTTAACTTTGAGATGGCGGCAACGGAAGAAATGCTGAAAATAGCAACTCGGCTTAGGCCTGCATCATCTTGTATTGTTCCTGAAAAAAGAGAGGAACTTACCACAGAGGGTGGATTAGATGTGGTGAGTAATTATAACTATTTAAAGGAATATGTCTCCAAACTAAATTCTGCCGGGGTTAGTGTTAGTCTATTTATCGATCCAGATGTTGAACAAATTAAAGCATCAAAAGAACTCGGTGTGGATAAAGTAGAACTTCATACTGGATCTTACGTGGATGCGGAAGGTTCGTTAAAGGACGTTGAGTTAGAAAGACTAAGTGTTGGAGCAAGGTTTTGTAATAATGTTGGTTTAGAAGTCCATGCGGGCCACGGACTAAACTACGAAACAGTAATAGCTGTTGCTAGAATACCAGAATTCACAGAATTTAATATTGGTCATTTTTTGATGGGAGAGGCTATATTCGTGGGTCTTGAAAAAGCAATTTTAGATATGAGAATTTTAATGGATAAAGGGCGAGAGGTCTTGTGATTTAGATGACTTTAAATCAAAAATGGAGGAGCTTATGAGGATTGTTGGTCTTGGTAATGATTTGGTTGATATTCGTCGTATTGAAAAATCTATTGATCGGTTTAGCAATAAATTTATGAAGCGTGTTTTTACAGAAAACGAGATCCAATACTGTATGACTAAGGGAAATATACCTGCAAATTTTGCTAAACGTTTTGCAGCCAAGGAAGCGTGTGCAAAGGCACTGGGAACGGGCATTGCAGAGGGTGTTTACTGGAAAGATATGAATGTAGAAAATGATAAGTTTGGTAAGCCGCAAATATTTTTAAGTGGCGGGGCACTTAGACGAATGAAAGAGATGACCCCAGATGGAATGGTGTATCAAATTGACCTGACCATTTCAGATGAGCATCCGATGGCGCAAGCTATTGTTATATTGACGGTTTTCAGTGATAGTGAATAAAAATTTAATTGTTGATTGAGGTTTCAAGAGCCTTGCTCTATTTCTAATGACCTAATTGGCTATAATACTTAATCAAAATTATAATGTGTGACTAGAATTTATGAAAAAAAAACAAAAACAAACCTCAAAAGAGTTTGCTGCATCTACACTTCTTAAGGAGGGTGAAAGTTGGGGTGAATTCTTTAAAACAATTTTTTATGCATTTCTTATTGCAATCATATTTAGAACTTTTGTTTTGCAGCCCTTTTCTATTCCGTCAGAATCGATGCTTAAAAATTTGATGGTTGGGGACTTTTTAATGGTATCAAAGTTCAGCTATGGATTTTCAAAACATTCTCTTCCCTGGAGCTTACCTTTTATCCCGGGACGAATTTTTGCATCCGATGTTGAGCGTGGCGATGTTGTCGTGTTTCGTCTACCTCGCGATCCCGGCACATACTATATTAAGCGGATAATAGGTACTCCGGGAGATAAAGTTCAAATGAAGGGGGGCGCTCTCTACCTCAACAGCGAGAAAGTACCTACCAAAAAACTTGAAGATTACCGCCGAACTAATGTGTTTGGTCGTGCGGAAACTTTTAGCAGAATTGAAGAAACGATGCCAAACGGCAAATCTTATGTTACGCTTGATATTGATTATATGAGAGGTAGCATGGCAGACGATAGTGATATATTTGTGGTTCCTGAAGGGCATTATTTTGCGATGGGTGACCATAGAGATAATTCGCAGGACAGTCGTTGGCCTAGTAATGTAGGTGTTGGTTATATCCCGGCTGAAAATATTATTGGTAAGGCAAAATGGATAACTCTTTCATTCGATAACAATAGTACTTTTTGGGAAATATGGAAATGGTTCCCTACAGAACGCAGAGAACGTTTCTTTTCAACGATTAATTAGTAAAGTTAGGATTTCAGTAATTGATAAATCGAGGCGGTGAATACGCAAAGCTTTATGATGTTCTTGGATATAAGTTTAAGGATAGTAGCTTGCTGCGTGAAGCATTGACCCATCCGAGCCTTGAAGGTAGCCCTAATTACCAAAGAATGGAATTTGTTGGTGACCGAGTTCTTGGGCTTTCTATTGCTGCTTGGATGTATGAACTCTATCCAGGTATTGATGAGGGAGGTCTTGCCAGCCGTCATACAAACTTAGTGCGCCGTGAAGCCTGTGCAATGGTAGGGGGAAATCTCGGACTTGGGGGCTTTCTTTATATGGCTAAAAGTAGCGAGGATATGGGAGGGCGTAACCGCGAAAGCATTCTTTCCGATGCCTGTGAAGCTGTTATTGGCGCTATATATTTTGACGGTGGTTATGAGGAGGCCGAAAAATTTATTCGCAGCCACTGGCAAGAACAGTCAGTTAATGTGAAAGTTGCTGACCGAGACGCTAAAACAAGGTTGCAAGAGTTGGTGCAAGCAACGGGGCAACCAATACCTGTATATACAACCATAGACAGGACTGGATCTGACCATAACCCAACCTTTAAGGTAGAAGTTCATGTGACGGATGAGGGTGAAGAGCAGGCCGAGGGAAAGTCAAAAAGAGAGGCCGAGAAAAAAGCTGCAACTTTAATGTTAACCCGCCTAATAAAAAAACAAAAAAAAATTTTTAATTTGAAAGACTCAAAATGACGGACGTAATGTTAGATCAAGGTGGTCGCTGTGGATTTGTTGCTCTTATAGGTGCTCCTAATGCTGGTAAATCGACACTACTTAATGCTCTTGTTGGTAGTAAAATAGCCATTGTTACCCATAAAGTACAGACAACCCGCTCACGGTTGGTTGGAGTTGCTGTTCATGATGATGCTCAGATGATTTTTGTGGATACTCCAGGTATTTTTGAAGCCAAAAAACGTCTTGAGAGGGCAATGGTTGCTGCTGCATGGGAGGGTGCGAATGATGCAGATATTATTATTTTCATGGTTGATGCTACTCGAAAAATAGAAGACAGCACGAGAATTATAGCCGAGGGGCTCAAAGAAAGTAGCAAAAAAGCTATACTGGTGCTTAATAAAATAGATTTAGTTAAACGTGACACTCTACTTGCGAAGACCCTGGAGCTCAACGAACTTGGTGAATTTGAAGAGACGCTTATGATTTCAGCAACAACTGGCAATGGTTTAGCAGGATTACAAGATAAAATTGCTTTAAACTTACCAAAAGGCCCGTGGCTTTATCCCGAGGACCATCTGACTGATATTACTGAACGGCTACTTGCCTCTGAAATAACTCGTGAGAAATTTTTTCTACGATTTCATGATGAGCTACCTTACGCTACGACTATAGAGACTGAACGTTGGAGAGATTTGAAGGATGGCAGCGTTCGTATAGAGCAAATTATTTACGTTGAACGCGATAGTCAGAAAGCTATGGTTATAGGAAAGGGCGGTAAGGGCTTGAAAGCAATTGGTACTCAAGCTCGCGAGGAACTGGAAGAACTTCTTGACCGTAAAGTGCATTTATTTATTTTTGTAAAAGTGCGCAAAGGTTGGTCTGACGATAAAGAGCGTTATCTAAATATGGGCCTAGATTGGGTTACCTAGCTTTACAGGCAGACTTATCGGGTAACGAATGCTAGCCTCTTTACAACTTATGGTTAGGAAAAATTTGTCTACCAAATAGACTTGCGGTTAGATCAACTGCTATTTTTGCGGTACCATTTTTGATGTCGAGAGCTGGGTTAATTTCGGCGATATCAAGTGATCCCATTAAACCACTATCATGAACCATTTCCATGCAAAGTTGTGCTTCACGGTAAGTAAGGCCACCCGGGACTGTTGTTGCTACACCCGGTGCAATAGGCGGATCAAGACTATCAACGTCAAAACTTACATGAAGATGGGCTCCTTTGTCGGCAACATCTTGAAGAATTTCCTGCATGGCTTTTCGAATACCAATTTCGTCAATATGCCTCATGTCGTAGACCTTTATTCCACTTTTGATAACTAACAGTTTTTCGTTCTTATCTACGGAGCGTATTGCAACCTGATAAACATTTTTTGGAGGAACCATAGGAATTGCATGGCCAATCGACAGTAAATCAGGATGACCTAACCCAACTGCAACGGCTACAGGCATGCCATGTATATTACCGGATGGTGATGTTTCGCTGGTATTGAAATCTGCATGGGCATCAATCCATAGCATGCATACTGGCTTATCATTTTTTGCACAGTAGTTAGCTACGGCTGCCACTGAACCAATGGACATAGCGTGATCACCGCCCATCATGATGGGAAAGTTTCCTTGATCCATTTCTCCATAAATCGCATCGTGAATATTTTTAGCCCAGATAACGTTTTCTTCCAGGTGGCGATAT
>CAJQRG010000072.1 GCA_905612225.1 Emcibacteraceae bacterium
CAGTGCTTGAGACTTTACCGCGGTGGGGTCAGAAACTATCATTTTTATACGCTCAACCGTGCGGAACTTACCTACACAATTTGCCATATTCTTGGAATAAGAGACGCATCATGACAGATAGATTAAAACAGCTTCAAGTTGCTTTGTCAGAAAGAATATTGGTTATTGATGGTGCCATGGGCACAATGATCCAGGCATACAAATTTGAAGAAGAAGATTTTCGCGGTGAAGTATTTAAAGACAAAAATAATGATATTAAAGGTAATAATGATATTCTTGCAATAACAAAGCCAGACGTTATTAGGGATATTCACAGGGAATTTTTAGAGGCTGGTGCTGATATTATTGAAACAAACAGTTTTAACGCGACGAGTATTTCCCAAGCTGATTATCAAATGGAAGATATAGTTTATGAGCTCAACGTTGCCTGTGCAAAAGTTGCCCGCAAAGCTGCTGATGAATTCACTGTGCTTACACCTATTAAACCGCGTTTTGTAGCAGGTGTCCTAGGCCCAACTTCACGCACAGCATCGCTCTCACCCGACGTCAACGACCCTGCGTTTCGTAATGTAAGTTTTGATGAACTTGTTGATACCTACAAAGAAGCAACAAAGGGTCTTATTGAGGGGGGCGCTGATATTATACTTATCGAAACTATATTCGATACCCTAAATGCCAAGGCGGCAATATTTGCCGTGCAAACAACTTTCGAAGAAATGGATGTTGAGCTACCAGTGATGATCTCGGGTACTATTACAGATGCCTCTGGCCGTACTCTGTCCGGTCAGACTGCTGAGGCGTTTTGGCACAGTATCCGTCACGCAAACCCTATCAGTATTGGGTTTAATTGTGCTCTTGGAGCCAAAGATCTTCGCCAACATGTTGCAGCCCTTTCTAAGGTTGCTGATACGGCGGTCTCTGCCCACCCAAATGCGGGCCTACCCAATGAAATGGGAGAATATGATGAAAGCCCGGAGCATATGGCAATGCAAATAAAAGAGTGGGCTGAGAGTGGTTTTTTAAATATTGTTGGCGGGTGTTGTGGTACCAGGCCTGATCATATTCGAGCTATTTCTAATGCTATAGAGAATTGTGAACCTCGTAAAATTCCAAAAATTGATCCTCACATGCGCCTTAGTGGCCTCGAACCCTTTAAGGTAATTTGATATGACAAAGAGACAAGGTATTTTTATTAACGTTGGTGAACGCACTAACGTTACAGGGTCAGCAAAGTTTAAGAAGCTTATATTGAACGGGGACTTTGATGAGGCGCTTGTAGTCGCATTGCAACAGGTTGAGGCTGGGGCACAGATTATTGATATTAATATGGATGAGGCGATGCTTGACTCAGAAGCTGCGATGGTCAAATTTCTAAACTTAATTGCTTCTGAGCCAGATATTTCACGTGTGCCTATTATGATTGATAGTTCTAAGTGGAGTGTTATTGAGGCTGGGCTGAAATGTGTGCAGGGTAAAGCTGTTGTTAATAGTATTTCCCTGAAAGAAGGTGAAAAAAACTTCATTGAACAAGCAAAACTTATTAAGCGTTATGGTGCGGCAGCGGTCGTTATGGCTTTTGATGAAAAAGGGCAGGCGGATACGCTTGAACGCAAATTTGATATTTGCGAAAGATCTTATAAAGTTCTAGTTGAAAAAGTAGGATTTTTGCCTGAGGATATCATTTTTGATCCAAATATTTTTGCGGTGGCAACTGGGATTGAAGAACATAATAATTATGCTGTAGACTTTATTGAAGCGACTAGAAAAATTATCGATAATCTTCCGTATTGTCATGTTTCTGGGGGCGTTAGTAATGTTTCCTTTTCATTTAGGGGTAATAATCCTGTTCGCGAAGCTATGCATAGTGTCTTTTTATATCACGCTATCCAAGCAGGAATGGATATGGGAATTGTGAATGCGGGTATGATGACTGTATATTCGGAAATTCCTAATGAGCTTCGTGAATGCGTGGAAGATGTAATTCTTAATCGTCGCGACGATGCAACGGACCGCCTTCTCGAGATTGCAGATAAATATAAAGGTGTCAAAGGTGAGATTAAAAAAGAGGATTTAGAATGGAGAAACCGTACTGTTGAGGACCGCCTTTCTTATGCCTTGGTTAAGGGCATTACTGCTTTCATCATAGAGGATACTGAAGAAGCCCGACAACAATTTGACCGACCAATTCAGGTTATAGAAGGACCGCTGATGGCGGGAATGAATGTGGTAGGGGATCTTTTTGGCTCTGGTCAAATGTTTCTTCCGCAAGTGGTTAAATCTGCGCGAGTAATGAAACAGTCCGTGGCCTATCTTTTGCCGTTCATTGAAGAAGAGAAAGATGATAGTACAGTTTCTTCCTCTAACGGTAAAATTTTGATGGCAACAGTTAAGGGAGACGTTCATGATATAGGTAAAAATATTGTTGGGGTTGTGCTTCAGTGTAATAATTATGAAGTTATAGACATGGGGGTGATGGTACCTTGTGATGATTTACTTGCTAAAGCTAAGGAAGAGAATGTCGACATGATTGGGCTTTCCGGTCTTATTACTCCATCACTCGAGGAAATGTGTACGGTCGCTAGTGAAATGGAGCGGCTCAATATGAACTTGCCACTTCTAATTGGTGGCGCGACCACGTCCAAGGTCCATACGGCTGTTAAAATTGCACCAAATTACAGCGGACCCTTAGTTTATGTACTTGATGCGTCACGGGCAGTTGGCGTGGCAGGTAGTTTACTTGGTGAAAATACTAAAGAACAGTTTAGTGCTGAAATATCTAAAGAATATCATGATATGCGTGTAAAATATGAAAATCGTGATAAATCCAATAATCAAATCTCTATTAACGAAGCGCGGGCCAATAATTTTAAAATTAACTGGAAAACTCACGTTCCGAAGCCACCAAAATTTAAAGGGTTAAAGATATTTGACGAATATGACTTTGCCGATCTAGCTGACACTATCGATTGGACACCCTTCTTTCGAACTTGGGAACTTGCAGGTACTTATCCAAAAATTCTAGAAGATGAAATTATAGGAGAAAGTGCTCGCGATCTTTTTAAAGATGCTGAAGAAATGCTTGA
>CAJQRG010000073.1 GCA_905612225.1 Emcibacteraceae bacterium
CTTGGACTTAAATCATTCATTATGGCGGGTGATGAAGTTTTATTTGCTATCAACCTTGATGATAGGAATTTGTAACATGAAAAATATGAAATTTGATCTCAATCAAAAAAATAGAAAAGAAGTTCTTGAAAGAGTAATAGATAAATTAGAGTGCTTTTATAATAATACACAAAACTTTTCTGTAACTCCTTCCATAGATGTTCAGGAAATAAAGGAGTTTGTTAATAATCAAGATTTGCAGTCTGGCGGAAATTATAATGCTGCTATAGATCATGTTACAACTGGTCTTGAAAAGTATAGCGTTCATACTTCACACCCAAAATATTTTGGTCTCTTCAATCCTCGCTCAAATTATGCTGGAATTATAAGCGATTTAATTTCGGCATATTATAATCCTCAATTAGCCGCATGGAGCCATGCACCATTCGCAGCAGAAGTTGAAGCCAAAGTGGTTAAGGAATTCGCAACTAAATTTGGCTACTCGTCGTTGGATAGTGATGGTGTCTTCGCCACGGGTGGTAATGAGGCTAATCAAACAGCCGTTTTATGTGCTCTTAATAATAAGTACCCTAATTATGCACGCTACGGCTTATTCGGTGTAACTAAAAGGCCTATTATCTTTTGCTCAGAAGAGGCTCATCATTCTGTGCATAAGGCGGCCAAGACTGCAGGGCTTGGATACGAATGTGTTATATCGATACCAGTGGATAATAAATTAAAGTTAGAAACAACATTATTGGAAAAAGAAATTCAAGCAGTCATTGCTTCAGGGCAGGATCCCTTAATGGTGATTGGTACTGCAGGAACGACGGGTGCTGGAACGATTGATGATCTAGTTCGAATAAGTAAAATTTCAAAAATGTATGATATTTGGTTTCATGTTGATGCGGCCTACGGCGGAGCTGCAATACTCAGTAATAAAATCAAAAAGAAAATAAAAGGAATTGAACTTTCTAATTCGATTACATTTGATGCCCATAAATGGATGTCGATACCAATGGGCGCGAGTATATTTTTAACTTCCAATCCTTACATTCTTGCCCAAACATTTAGTATTTCTACAGAATATATGCCCAAGGACGCGGATGGATTTGAAACAGTTGATCCATTCTCACATTCCATACAATGGTCTAGAAGGTTTATTTTAAAATACCCGTTCTAAATTGGCATCAAGGTCTTTTAACGGGTATGTATCAAAGGCAATATATTGACAGCGCACAGAGGTTTTCTGATGTCTTACAATTAACTGACAAGCATATTGAAGCGCTTGATCTTTTTGACAATCTGGCAAACGATCCCCGTCTGTATATTTCTATGCAGCTAGAACCCGGTGATTTACAATTTGTTTATAATCATTCACAGCTTCATGACCGCACAGCTTTTACTGATTGGCCAGAGCCCAGAAAACGTCGCCACTTACTCCGTCTCTGGCTATCAATGGCCGATGACAGACCATTACCTTACTATTTTAAGGAACGGTTTGGTTCGATAGAAATTGGAAACCGTGGCGGTATAGTGACACCGGACACTACCCTTAATATTCCTCTCAGGCCTAGATCATAATAATATTGATTTGAAATTGCCTTAAGGTTTTGCCAATGCAATGCCTTGAATTAATTTTACTAATCCAGCTGCGTCACGAAGGTCCGCTAGTTCTGCGGGCCCATGACTATAACGCCCCGGCCACGACAATCCCGCATTAGGGGCGCCCCAGAAACTAAACTCATAACCGTCTGTCCCACCCTGCGTTAACCCTACTTGAAATTTAATGTTTGCACTTTTAGCAATATTACGATTTCGGTCAAGCTCATCAGGCCTCGCCATACTTGAATTTTCTATTGACCTTAGAACGGGGCCATCCCCAAGGGGCGCATAGGCAAAATGTGGTGATTCAAGTGGTGTATCCGATGAAACAAAAGTATCAATACTGTATGCTCGCAAACTATTCATACCGTAACGCTTAGCAAGTGCTGTCGCCCCAATATGTCCACCCTCCTCACGGACGGTCCACGCAAATATAACGCGGTGATCAAGTTCATCCTTTTTGATCCCCTGAATGGCCATGATCAATGCCGCGGTTCCGACCCTATCATCAAGTCCACGGCCGGTATATCTATTTAGGCCAAGGCGGTGACCTTCTTTATATCCCGTTGCAGCCATACCAACCCTTACACCAGCAGAATGAAGCTCGTCTGCGTCCAAGCCAAACCACCCTATTACGGAAGTGCTGGTTGAGCTGCCTCTGGTAACTGCATCAGGCTTTTTTTGGGTTGGATTAATGCGAGATAAGTAAATCCCCTTTAAGCTCTCTATTTCTTCGGCTGACTTGGCGCCAATTCCAACATCAAGTTGCAATAATGCTGGCTGTCCTTCCCACGCTGCTAATACCATTCCGCCTAACCGTTTAAAATGAACCTTGCCATTTTTTTCAATTGATACGATTTCAAAACCAACCTCGTCCATATGTGCCAACAAAACCGTCGCTTTTTCATTTTTAGGCCCTACATCAACCCATATATTTCCGTAATCATCAGTTTGTGCAATCTCCCTTGCCCAGGCCGGCAATAAAGCACGAACCTGCTTCCTAATTGGTCCTTCGTGTCCATATACGGCAGACGTTTCGACAAGTGGATCTAAAATGTTTACTATTTCTATTAAGGTGGAGCCTTCTTGACCATACGCTAAGCGATCTCGTTCATTATTAAGTACTTCCGGAGGCCTCGGCGCCCTTACCCAATTTGGATTTTCTGCCGTAACGTCAACCATCGACACTATTGTAGAGAGTAAGTTATTTGCTTCCTCTAGATTTACGTGTTCCATCAAAGCGCCTGGTTCAGAGACACGTGGCGCAAGCAGAGTAATTTTGCTAACACCCGTATATTCAAGAATATCATCAACGCGCCTGTTTATACCGCTGACTTTCTCATTACGTCTCTTTTCACTACCTTTATCAAGGATTATAAGTTCATCGACTTTACCCAGTTGAACTAGCGCACTGCTTAGACCTACCCACCCAAAAGTTTTCTGTGAACTCAGTATCCAAGTAGTGGTTCCCACACCTTGTATTCCTGCCTCCGCCGCTGATAATACCGCAGCACAACCAATTCGTGCACCACTATTTGGCCCAGCAATTTCATCAGAATAAGTCCAGGCTGGAATATGTCGAATCACCGGATCTAAAAGGTTTATTCCCATTTCAGAAACTTCTTGTGCAGTTGATGCCCCTACATCAACCCATAAATCGTCTGCAGTAATAACTTTCGTTTCATC
>CAJQRG010000074.1 GCA_905612225.1 Emcibacteraceae bacterium
TATGCCAAAAGTTGTGGAAACTGTAAAAGAGTTTTTCGGAAAAGAACCAAATCAAGGTGTTAATCCTGATGAGGTTGTTGCTATGGGTGCCGCCATTCAGGCGGGTGTACTTCAAGGTGACGTCAAAGACGTACTTCTTCTTGATGTTACCCCCCTTTCACTTGGCATTGAAACACTTGGTGGTGCGTTTACGCGCCTTATCGATCGTAACACAACAATTCCAACTAAAAAGTCTCAAACATTTTCTACCGCTGAAGATAATCAATCAGCCGTGACTATTCGTGTTTTCCAAGGTGAACGGGAAATGGCTGCTGATAACAAAATTCTTGGTCAATTTGATCTGGTTGGCATTCCATCTGCACCTCGCGGTGTACCGCAAATTGAAGTAGCTTTTGATATCGACGCTAACGGCATCGTTAATGTGTCAGCTAAAGATAAAGGTACTGGCAAGGAACATAATATCCAAATTCAGGCATCAGGTGGCCTCAGCGACGATGACATCGAAGAAATGGTAAAGCAAGCCGAAGCAAACGCAGAAGATGATAAGAAGCGTCGCTCACTTGTAGATGCAAAAAATAAAGCAGAGTCTCTCGCACATACTATCGATGGACAAATCAAAGAACACGGCGAGAAGCTTGCCGATGAAGATAAAACAGCAATAGAAGATGCTACTGTCAGTGTACGTACCTCATTAGAAGGTGATGATGTCGATGCAATCACAGCGGCAACAGAATCTCTTGAACAGGCAGCAATGAAACTTGGTGAAGTCATATACGGTGATCAAGCTGATCCAAATGCTGGTGATGCTGCGACTGCAGATGAAGCTGCCTCCGAAGAAGAAGTAAATGACGATATCGTCGATGCTGATTTCGAAGAAGTTGATGAAGATAAGAAGTAACTAAATATTCATCTACTAGATTAACCTGAATTGCGCCACTTAAAATAGGTGGCGCAAATACTCAAAAGAGATTGACTGATTTAAATGTCAAAAATATGCTATTATGAAATTCTTGGCGTAACTAAAGGTTCAGATTCATCAACACTGAAATCCGCCTACCGTAAGCTTGCAATGCAATTTCATCCGGATAAAAACCCAGGAAATGCATCAGCCGAAGCTAAATTTAAAGAGATCAGTGAAGCTTATGAAATTCTCAAGGATGACCAAAAACGGGCAGCCTACGATCAATATGGTCACAGCGCTTTTGAAAATGGGGGAGCGAGTGGCGATAGAGGTGGATTTCATGGCTTTGAGTCTGCTGGTTTTTCGGACATATTTGAGGATTTATTTGGTAGAAGTGGTGGCCGTTCTAGAGAACAGAATACCGCAAGTAGGGGCGCAGACCTCAGGTATAACTTGAGTGTAACTCTTGAAGATGCTTTTCGCGGTATTTCTGAAAAAATTACAATTCCCACTGATATATCCTGTGATAGTTGCGACGGTACTGGAGCTGAGGATGGTAGTGAACCAACGTCATGCTCTACCTGCAATGGAATTGGTAAAGTTAGAAGCCAGCAAGGGTTTTTCATGGTCGAAAGAGCCTGCCCTTCTTGTCAGGGTAATGGCTTAGTAATTGAAAACCCATGTATTCCATGTAATGGAAGTGGTAAAAAACAAAAAAATAAAACTCTAGATGTTAAAATTCCAGCCGGTGTAGAAGAAGGTACCCGAATAAGGTTAACTGGCGAAGGTAAAGCTGGAACACGAGGTGGGCCAAGTGGAGACCTTTATATTTTCATAGACATTGAATATCATCCAATATTCCAAAGAGATGGCTCAACAGTATTCTGCGAAATACCAATCCCAATGACCACTGCAACATTAGGCGGGACTATTGAAGTTCCGACGGTTGGAAGCAAACGAGTAGAAGTAAAAATACCTGCTGGTACGCCAACTGGGAAGCGTATCAAAGTTTCTGGCAAAGGGATGCCTATTCTAAATAGAGGTACTCACGGCGATATGGTTATTGAAGTAGGAGTTGAAACACCTATTAATTTAAGTAAGAAGCAAAAAGAATTACTTCGTTCTTTCGCTAACGACTGTGGAGACAATGTAAGTCCTGAAGCTTCTGGTTTTTTCAATAAAGCCAAGGAACTCTGGGAA
>CAJQRG010000075.1 GCA_905612225.1 Emcibacteraceae bacterium
TATTTTAGGGGACATACTGAGAAGTAGTTTTAAATTACCATTGGATTAATGGTATAGATACAAAGTGATATAATTTGAGGGGATTTTAAAGATGATAACACGTAGAAATTTTTCAAAAGGAATAGCCGCAGCGGGTGGTAGTCTATTATTAACTGCGGGAGATAAAAGTATTGCTAATCGTAATATAACCCAAGAAAAGAAAAAGAATGTTCTATTCATTGTGATGGATCAAGAAAGATCCTGGGCAACATTACCAAAAGGTTTAAAATTACCGGCCAGAGAAAATTTCGCGAAATCTGGTGTTTCGTTTGATCAATATAATATATCTTCGCTCTCATGTGGTCCCTCACGTTCTGTAATTTATACTGGTCACCATGTCCAAAAAACACGTTTATTTAATAATCCAGGGAAAGGTGATGGGGGCACTGACTTAATTCCGGAGGAAACCCCTACCCTAGGGCAACATTTTAAAAATTTGGGATATAAGACTGCCTATAAAGGAAAATGGCATCTTTCCTCAGTAAACAATGATAAATTACAAGATTATACTCGGGAACTTGAACCATTTGGTTTTGACGAATGGCAAGAGGGCCCAGACAGTGATGGCACCTTATACGAAGGAGCAAAGAAAGATGCATCAACATTAGCAGATGCAGTAAATTTCTTGGAGCGCCAGTCAAATAACGAAAATGCGGCACAGCCCTGGTTTCTAGCTGTTAATTTTGTTAATCCTCATGATATTATGTGGTTAGATGCTAGTGGCAAACAAGCTGAAACGAGATTGAAGCCAGGTTTAGTTAGTAACATGGGACCAAAGCTGGATGAATATCCGTATAATCATGATTTTGGGTTTGATGTGCCAGATAATTTTAAAGATGATCTGACTAAAAAGCCCGACGCGCAACGTTTGTTTATTGAGCAAGCACAATATTTTTATGGAATCCAAGATATGAGCGACCCCGAAGCATGTCGTCGCGTAATTAACTATTATGCTGCATGTCTCATAGATTCAGATAAGATTATACAAAATTTACTAGATAAAGTATCGGAATTAAAACTTGATCAAGATACCATCGTGATTTTAACTTCTGATCACGGTGAAATGGCAGGGGCACACGGACTTCGCCATAAAGGACCATTTATGTATCGAGAAAATCTGAATGTACCCCTTGTTATTCGTCACCCTGAAGGAAAAGTCGGTATAACAGATCCTACATTGTTCAGCTCATTAGATATTGTACCAACACTTTTGGGGTTAGTTGGAGATGATGGTTATAAATTAACATCTGATTTGAGGGGTGTTGACCAAAGTAGCCACGTTATTAATAAAGGTGAAGTGAGTAACAGGAGTGCTATTCTTGTTAATTTTTCGAATACTACACAAGGAAATCCAAAATTAGATAAAATGAGATTAACCTCTAAACCAGGAACTAAATTTAGTTTTCCTGATGATTTTGTTCAGTTCGAAGAACGAATTATGGGTAGAGGTATTATAACAAAACGCTATAAATTTTCACGTTGGTTTAGTCCCTCCGATCATCACCTTCCCAAAGATTGGTATACATTAATTGGTAGAAATGATTTGGAACTTTATGATACTCAAAATGATCCTCTTGAGTTGCATAATCTTGCTAACAACCTACAAAAAAATCGTAAAACTATCATGAAACTAAACTTCCAACTAAACCAGCTGGTCGAACGAGAAGTTGGGGATGATTTAGGTGCCCATTTGCCGGGGGATAAAAAATTATGGTCATCTGATGCATGAAAAACTGCACTCTATGGTTATATATCCGTAAAATCGTAGTGTAATTTATATATTTTCAGTTTGGATTGTTAATTTTTTCTACAAAGTGCGAATAAGGCCGGCTTAGAGTTTATTCCTAGTTTTGAATAAGACCTCTTTCTATAAGTTGTGACGCTTGACGGTGCTATATTTAGATCACCCGCAATTCCTTCTGTGGTTAATCCTCTCATTATTCCTTCACAAACCTCACGCTCCCGATCAGATAGTGTAGAAAGCGGACTTTTTAAATTTACTTCGCTTTTACTCGAATAATGAAGAAGTAAAAGGTGCATAATTATTCGCCAAAAAGCCTCCCTCAATTCAGGATTACTTCGTGAAAACTTTCCATTTTCATTATATCTATAGAAGTTTGCTATAAGCGTTTCCCCACGATCTTGAGCAATTATAGATATCTTATCAATCATCCCAGGTTGTTTAAAAAATGTTTGAATATACTCTTGGTTCATTTCCTCTTTGAGCTCATCGTATGTAAAAACCGCAAATCCATCCACTAGAGAGCTTCTATTAATATATTTTATTAGCGGATCGGCCTTGTAACCATAGCTTAAATATTCGTTTACTAATAATCGATCCCCCGCTTCTGTTCGGGGGTTGTAGGACAAATAACAAATAGGTAATTCACTTATATACGAGAAAACTGTGCATTGATCCGCCCGAACCACATCTTCAACAATATTCAAAAAGGTCTCAAAAAAATCTCTTTTGCCAATATGGGCCAGACAAGAAGCAAGTCTCTTAAAAAGACGTGAAGAATCTATATCTGTCATTAATTCTTCCAAAGACATTTTAGTTTTTGTCACCTCTTAAAGGGGACATACAATAATATCCCAGTTGCTATACTTAATTACTATAATATGGTTAAATAAATATTGTAAAGAAGATAGGCAGGTACTCTCACCTGATCTCAATTATAACAATTAAATATTCAAAAGAGCAAAACATCGAAAATGAATACACATATTTATAAAGCAGGCTTATCAACTAACGAGATAAAAGAATTAGCTGGAGATCAACCGATCGCAAAACTTTCTTCTAATGAAAATCCATTTGGACCCTCACCCTTGGCAATTACCGCCGCAGGCAATGAGTTATCTAACGCAAATATTTATCCGCCCCGAAACGACAATTCATTGAAGGTCGCTTTGGCACAATTTCATGGAAATGGACTAAGTTTAGACAATTTCTTTTCTGCCAACGGGGGTGTTGAGGTTATAAGTTTAATAGAAGATGCTCTAATCAAAAAAAACGAGCGAGCGATTGTTACTCCCCCTTGTTTTGGTGCTTATATTTCTTCTCTCACACAAAAGGGGGTGAAAATTGATAAAGTTCCTCTTTTAGATGAAACATTCGACGTAGATGTGGATGCAATTTTAAATGCAATAACTAAAACCACACGTTTAATTTATCTTTGTAATCCAAATAATCCGACAGGCACATATTTTGGTGATAGTGCGCTAAATACCATTCTTAACGGCTTACCTGATCACGTCACTCTCATCTACGATGAAGTATACTATCAATTTGCCACTCGTTTTAATCTTCCTGATGCACAAAAGCATGTACGAAATGGACGTAATATAGTTATTATACATAGTTTTTCTAAAGCCTACGGCTTAGCTGGAATGCGTATTGGTTACGGAATTGCTCCAAAGGATCTAGTAAAAAAAATTGAAACTAAAAAACGAAGTTTTCATATAAATGCAGCAAGCATGAGTGCTGCTATAGCTGCACTTCAAGATGAAGATCATTTAAAAAAGACCGTAGATAACAATACTACCGAAGTTCCTAAAATTACTGCTGCTATTAATAAAATGGGTTTAACTGTATCCCCCACCCAGGCTAATTTAATAATGTTTAAATGCCCAAAAGGAAAGACAGCAGAAAAAATAACTGCTTCACTACTAAGCCATGGCGTCATGGTCAGGCCTGCCTTTTTCCTACCTGATCATGTGCGGGTATCAGTGGGTAAACCAGATGAAAACCAAAAATTTTTAATTGCGCTGGCAAAACTAGTCTAAAAGAAAGGTTCTAAAATGAAAAGATTAACCGGGGGCGAAGCCGCCGTCAAAACTCTTAAGTTATTAGGTGTAAAAACTGTTTTTGGTTTGCCGGGCGTACAAAATGATTGGCTTTACAATGCTTTTTATGATCACCGCGAGGATTTTCGTATTATTCATACCAGGCATGAACAAGGTGCAGCTTATATGGGATTAGGCTATGCGTTAGCAACTGGAGAACCTACCGTTTTTAATGTTGTTCCGGGGCCCGGTCTTCTAAATGCTACTGCAGCTATGGCAACGGCTTATGCTTTAAATGCTAAATTAATGTGTTTATCTGGACAGATTCCTACTAAAGCGATTGGCAGAGATTTAGGTGTTCTTCACGAAATCAACAATCAAGATGCTATCATTAGCTCATTAACAAAATGGTCAGGCCGAGCGAACAGCCCTTCGCATATACCAAGTATGATACGTCAAGCATGGCAACAAATGGAGTCTGGTCGCCCGCGCCCTGTTGGATTAGAAATTCCAATGGATATTTTGGCCGCAACAGGAATGGTTGACCTTGAACCGAATATAGGTCAACCCTACAGCCCTCCAATAGACGAAGATGCGGTAATTGCTATAGCAAAGAAGCTTGGAAACGCTTCATCACCGATGATATTTGTGGGTAGCGGAGCACAAGGAGCTTCAGAACATGTTCGAGCAATTGCCGAAGCATTGCAAGCTCCTGTTGTAGGATACCGTACTGGCATGGGTGTAGTAGATGCTCGAAGTTACTTATCATTACACCAACCTGCAGCAAAAGAACTTTGGATGAAAGCTGACGTAATTCTAGCAATTGGAACTAATATGAGAGTTCCTATGCAAAAGTGGTTAAAAAAATATAAACCATCCATATTACGCATTGATGTTGACCCAACATCGCATGAAAAGTTTTCCACTCCAGATATTGCACTCACCGCGAGTGCGGAGCAAGCACTGCCAATACTTCGAAACCATCTTGAAATTCATAATAAAAAACGCGAATCCCGTGAGGAAGAACTTGAAAGTGTACGTGCGGCGTGGAAGAAAAAATGTTCGGTACTTGAACCTCAGTTAAGTTATCTAAAAATCATCCGGGAAGAGTTAGGAGAAGACGGCATTTTTGTAGATGAGCTCACTCAAATTGGTTTTGCTAGTCGCATTGCCTATCCCGTTTATAATCCAAGGACATATATTTCGACTGGATATATGGGAACACTCGGTTACGGTTTTCCAACAGCGCTCGGAGTTAAAGTGGGTAAGCCAGATGTTCCCGTAATATCTGTAACTGGGGATGGTGGGTTTATGTTTGGTGTTCAAGAACTGGCTAGCGCGGTACAACATAAAATCCCTCTAATCACTTTGCTTTTCAATAATAATAAATTTGGCAATGTGCAACAAATGCAAAAAAATGATTATGGTGGGCGTGTTATAGCTTCTGATTTGCATAATCCTGATTTTGTCAAAATGACTGAATCCTTCGGTGCGCAAGGTATTAGGGCAAATTCGTTTGAAGAAGTGCGTCAAGCGATACAACGTGGTAAGGAAGTCGATGTACCAACAGTAATTGAAATTCCAGTTGGTGATATGCCAAGCGTCGACCAGTTTCGTTAAGGAAAGGCTGTAATATGAAGAGTAATTCAATCATACCTCTCGATAGTGATATAGGAAAACAATTACACGAAGCCGCTAAATCTCAACGAGCAATATTTTTTGCCGGATTACCTGGGGCTGGAAAATCTTTATTTTTGCAACAACTAACTATCATGGCACATAATGAAGGTCGGCGTATTCATCTGATGCGCTGGGATGGTGTGCGCGTTGCTTTTGAAACGCCTGAATTGCTCTCAAGGTATCCAGAAATTAACGGATTTACTGATCCCGCAATTCGAAAAGCCGTCGGGTTGTGGGCACGCAATGGTATGGCAGATTGGCACAATAATCATCCAGATGAAAAAGATATTTTAGTTGGTGAATTACAAATCGTAGGTAATAGGCTTGTTGAATTAGTACAACCTCTAGATGATCCGCTTGAACCTCTCCTGCGAAGCTCAAAGGTAAAGTTTTTTGTACCCGTGCCGTCAAAAAAAATTCGCAACCGTATTGAGGAACTAAGAACTGCATCAATTGCAAACCCTAAACATGAAAAAGAAACACGCGATGCGCCTATTAATGTGGTTCGTACGAACTGGCAAGAAGTATATCAATTGGCAGTGGAATTAGGAATTGCAGAGCCATATTCTGGTATACCAAACTATGAACCTAAAATTTATGAAGGTACTTATTCTCACCTTTTACAACATAGAAATTTTGAAATACTCGATATAAATACAATGTTTCCAGCAAAGAAATCTGTTTATGACTTTGATATTGAAATGCATGACTTATCTGCCAACAATTCGGAAGTGAAAAAAGCTTTTAATACAATTGAGGACCAGTATACAAAAGAAACATTAAAACAGGCAGTGGAGGGTTGGGGAGATGTCTAATTTGGCATATCAAGAAGCGGAAGCTCTCATTCTAGATTTTGGCAGCGTTATAACGCTCACAATGTTTGAGACGCATCATCTGTCAGAAAAGGAACTAGGTCTCCCGCAGGGAACACTCACCTGGATGGGGCCGTTTGATCCTGAAAGAGATAAACTTTGGACATCCATGCAGCGTGATGAAATCTCCGAGCGCGAATATTGGATCACACGTTCGAAAGAAGTGGGTAATCTGCTGGGTGAAGACTGGAACCATATGTTTGATTTTATTTCTCGTGCAAGGGGAAATAATGTCGAAAAAATAATTCGACCTGAAATTATACAAATGATTAAACTTGTAAAGTCTTCTGGGAAAAAAATTGCTATTCTGTCTAACGAGTTAGATCTTTTCTTTGGTAAAGAAAATAGAGAAAGATTAGACTTTATGAAAGAATTTGACGTGATATGGGATGGAACTTATTACGATTTTTTAAAACCTGACGCTCGGGCTTATCAATCATGTTTAGAAAAACTTGGATTGGAGGCTGAAAAATGTGTTTTTGTAGATGATCAAAACCGTAATGTTCAGGGTGCTAAGGAAGTCGGCCTTCAAGCTATCCATTTAGATGTGAGAGAACCGCAAGTAGCTTTTAATAAAGCACTTGAGCGACTAAGAATTAATGTTCAACTGAAGCATGTAAAACCAAAAATAAGACCTAATCATCAAGGAGAAGAAACGTGATATTGAATCAAGAAAATATAGATATTCTTCGTTCAAAACTAGTTCCGAAACAATCTAACTTCATCGGTAATAAGGACGTTATTCCGCTATCAGAAAAAGAATTAGAGGTTATTAGCCCTATTGACGGAAAAGTATTTAGCACCATCGCCGCCTCCTGTACTGAAGACGTGGATCACGCCGTAACTTTAGCTCGCAAAACATTTAATAGCGGTGTTTGGGCAGATATGCCTCCAAAAGAACGTAAAATCATTCTTCTAAAATGGGCAGATCTAATAGAATCTAATGCTTTGCGTATTGCCGTTCTTGGGGTGCGTGATAATGGTACAGAGATAAACATGGCTATTAAGGGTGAACCTAAAACTGCCGCCGATGTCATTAGATTTTATGCTGAAGCAATCGATAAAATTAATGGAGAAATAACTCCAACATCCCATGAAGTATTGTCTCTGATACAGAAAGAACCTGTTGGCGTAGTAGGGGTTATCTTACCATGGAATTTCCCTTTAATGGTAGGAACGTGGAAAATTGCTCCTGCATTAGCCGCAGGAAACAGTGTAGTATTAAAACCTTCAGAGGAGGCTTCACTAAGTCTAATAGAAGTTGCAAAACTAGCAGCTGACGCGGGTATGCCCTCAGGAGTACTAAATGTAATCACTGGAGAAGGTCACATCGTGGGTCAAGCACTCGCTACTCACATGGAAGTTGATGTTATAGCCTTTACTGGTTCAGGCTCTATTGGTCGCAAGTTATTGGAATATTCTGCTCATTCGAATATGAAACGAGTTTATCTGGAACTTGGCGGAAAAAGCCCAAATATTGTATTTGCAGATGCACCGGACTTGGATCGTGCAGCACGTGATACCGCACAATCAATATTTCGAAACTCTGGACAAGTTTGTGTATCCGCATCACGCTTAATGATTGAAGAACCAATATATGAAGATTTTCTAAATGCTGTTGCTCAGCACGCTAGCTCTCTAGTCGTGGGTGACCCTCTTAATTTAAAAAATACCACTGGATCTATGGCAAATATCAACCAGCTTGAGAAAACGATAAATGCTGTAGTCAAGGCTAAGGAGCAAGGAGCTAGATTAGTAACTGGCGGCAGGAGACTTCACCGTGAAAGTGGAGGTTATTACCATGAGCCAACAATTTTTGCAGATGTAAAGAGTGAAATGGATATATCTCAACAGGAAATTTTTGGTCCGGTATTGGCTGCCCGCTCCTTTAAATCTGAAGAGCAAGTTTATAATATTGCAAACGAAACTATTTACGGATTATCAAGCGTTATTTGGACTTCAAATATGTCACGCGCTCATAGATCTATAAAAGCTATTCGCTCTGGTACGGTTCAAGTTAATTGCTATTCTGGTGCCGATATTACAAGCCCTCTCGGTGGGCATAAACAATCAGGAAGTGGACATGATCGATCTCTTCATGCTTTTAATAAATATATTAACCTTAAATCAGCATGGATTAACATAGGTAGCTAACTTCTATCTTAGCAGATCACTTAATAGACCATAAAATCAGCTAGTCATTTCCATTTCCAATGTTTACTACCTTGCAAAATAGCTTGGAGCAAGACAGCGTTACCAGTTATGTTATATATAGTGATTCCACCTAAGAAGGAACCACTAGCAATAACCTCAACACCTTTATCATTAAACTTTGCTGCGGCGTCAACCTGCCCATTAAAATCCCAACCTTTATTAATAAACTGGTCAAACATAGCGCGCTTATGAAAAATAATTATAGTACTATAGTCCTTAATCCCGAGCCCCATACCGATACCACCAGTCGCCATCTTCATATAAATATCTTTGCTTGATTTAGCGTCATAAGCAACACCCTTGCCGCTTCCAGCGGCAAGAAAAATATAATTAGTTATTTGATTTTTAAAGACAGCATATCCTTCTGCATCAGCAATAAGATTTCGTGTTTCCGGGTTATTGGCGTAAAGAACCATAAGTACCTCTTGACGCATTTTCTGCATCTCTCTCATGTCCATATCCGACAATTCAGCGTTTGCAGTGAAGGGAAGAATGAACATAAAAAAAGAAGTTATTATTTTTTTAAACATTTTAAGGTCCTATTAAAGGTTTCACATACTGTAACAAGTATTGATCTGTTTTCAAACTTATTGATATTTATTTCAGCGAAAGCTTTACTACTAGACCCCTTATCACCCAGTCATTTTGAGAGGTTAATTTCCTTAAAAGTGAGACTAACGACCTTATAGTTAAGGCATATTTTTTTACTTATTTTGGTTCCAAATTAAATGCAATGATCGTTCGCGGTACCTTAGTATCGCTCGGCGTAGCCTGATGCATCATCCAGGACGGAAATACAAAAACGTCCCCCTCTTCAACCTCTGGCGTGAAAACCTCATTAATATTTTTAAGGTCGTTCGGGTCAAGAAATGGCCTAAACACAGTTGTAGCCCAGTGGACCTTTGGATCAAACTCTGCATAAAAGACACAGCTATATCCGATAGGCTGATGTCTATGTGCTGTATGTCCTACCTGATCAATATATTGCTGCGCCCATATATCTTGAAGTTTCGTATGAGTTCCATCAATTAGTGACCTAAGCTGTGGTTCTAAAAACCCATCCCATATAGCTTTACGCCATGGTTGATCCAACCCATAATCAGTATAAAATCCATCTCTCGGGCGATATGCTGGATCCTTTTGATCCTTTATCGTAGTTAAGAGGTCCTTCTTATGCTCATCCCATCCACTGGTTCTTATTACATGAACTGCTGTGGGAAAAATTTTTAGACTAGAAGATTTCATTTTATTCTCCAAATTTTTGCACTTAATAATTAAATATAAATACATTAAGCTTGCTGTGCAAGATTACTTATTCTAACCAAGCTAAAAAATTGGTGAACTAAGCCCGTTAAATTATTAAAATAATTAAGAAAAATTTATATATGAGAGTTCAAATAAACCAGGCTGACTTATTAAATATCACCTACTATATAAATTAATTATTCTAATACTATTTATAGCTGGTTAGCGTATTTTATGAGAGTTTATATTTTCATATTGATTAGACAAACTTCCCTCAATTAGATCAAACATCATATCAACATGTTCAGAGCTATCATTAAGACAGGGAATATAATCATATTTTTCACCTCCCGCTTCGATGAAATACTCTTTGTTTTCAATTTTGATTTCCTCAAGTGTTTCAAGACAATCAGCTGAGAAGCCCGGACATACAACTGCAACATTTTTTATATTTTGTTCTGGAAGAGATTTTAACGTTTTATCGGTGTAGGGCTGCAGCCATTTTTCCTTACCAAAACGTGATTGAAAGGTTGTTTTAATTTGATCATCTTTTAAAACCAATTTTTTTTGAATAAGACGCGTTGTTTGAATACAGAAACAGTAATAAGGATCCCCTCGTTCAAGATATTTTTGAGGTATACCGTGGTAAGAAAAAAGTAATAAGTCGGGCATCCCTTTAGTCTCTATATAGTTAGAAATAGAATTTGCTACTGCATTAATATAAGAAGGCATTATATGGTACCCGCTAATGAATTTTAATTCAGGGACCCAACGAGAGTGTGTCAGTTCTTTGGCAAGTGCATCGAAGGTGGAACCATTTGTTGCCGCGCAATATTGAGGGTATAATGGCAGTACTACTATATTTCTAATATTTTTTTGGGTGAAGGATTGAAGTATACTTTTAATCGACGGATTGCCGTATCTCATAGCACAAGAAACAACAACTTTATTTTTTCCAAAGACTTGATCCGTTTTTTTTTGCAGAGCAGCCGCTTGACGCATTGTAATGTCAAGAAGAGGTGATCCGTCGTCTGTCCAAACTGTCTTATAGTTTTTAGCTGATGACCGTGACCTTAGTGGAACTATAACAAGATTCAAAATAAACCACCAAATCAACCGCGGTACTTCCACAACGCGGGGATCGCTTAAAAATTCTTTTAAATACCTTTTTAATGCTGAGGTTTCTGGTGCATCAGGCGTTCCTAAATTTGTTATAATCACGCCAGTTTTTGGCAATTCACCCTCGTGATTATAATTTTTTTGACCAGTAAACTTCATTTTTTCTTACTCTATTTTTTAGTTTTTATTATTAAAGCATAATCCCTTATCAAATAAATGGGTTATGTGCCCATTGAAGCAAAGCCTGACGTTGACGAGGCCTACACCAAAGATCACCTGGCTCACAGTTTGCCCTAACCTGACCAGCATGGCGAGAGAAATTTCTCCAACGCTTAATTTGCATTTGATCCATACCGCTATGGCGGCGCCCACGATAATAACGGCAATACCATTCGAACCATCCACGCGGATCATCCTCCATAATCCAACCTTTTTGACGCCACACGCCAAGGGGTTGACGGCTTTTTAAAGCAAAATGATTTAAGGAGGGATCAGGTATATCGCTTAAAATAGCATTTTCAAACCAATGGCTTGGATATTCGCCTTCACAGCTATTTAAATATTTACCTTCAAATACACCCATTGACAACATTTCTTTAGGAGTAAAATAAGGACTAAATCCATCCTCAAAATTTTTTCCCTCACCTTCAGTCAATTCATATTCATAATCCTCTTGCATAGGATTAATTACTTTTACGGTGCTACCTATTTCACTCATTTTAATTTCTCAATATATATTTTCATGGCATGAATTATAATTTTTTTTCTATTACACAGTGATCTAAATTTTTAAAACGCCAGTAGGCAAAGATATTATACGTAAGTTTAGTCCCTTGATAAATTAACGGTAGGCTCACGAACCATGCAAGGTATTTCCATCGGGCTAGGTGTTGCCAAATTAAAACAAAAGTATCAACACCTTTATAAATTTTTCCCTCTATATTTACAGCGTGCAGAATTTTTAGACTATCTAAATATTCAATATCGTATTTTTCTAACGTAGCAGTATGTTCACTAATTCCACACCAATTAAGAATGGCAGGAGAAGGTATTTTTTTATAATACTCAATTTCTCTGCAGCACAGAGGACATCTATCATCGTAAAATATTTTTATCATGGTTACACTTTAAAACTTTGTTTGACCAATATTTAAATAAAAAAAGCATGGCCCCGTTAAGGGCCATGCTAATTATGCTTTTCAGTAGTCAGGGAGTACTACCTCTAAGGCATAATAACTTTATCAATAACGTGAATAACGCCGTTACTTGTTTCAATATCTGCAGTTACAACATTAGCCCCGTCAACCATAACACCATTTGTAGCGTTAATATCGACTGTGCTACCTTCTACGGTGTTTGGGCTCAGGATCTTGCCGGCAATATCAGCAGACATAATTTTTCCAGATAATACGTGGTAAGTCAAAATTTTGACGAGTGTGCCCTTATTTTCTGGTTTAAGAAGATTTTCAACGGTACCTGAAGGCAAAGCTGCAAATGCTGCATCTGTTGGGGCAAATACTGTAAATGGGCCATCGCTCTTTAGGGTTTCAACAAGACCTGCAGCCTGAACTGCGGCTACAAGCGTGTTAAATGAACCTGCCGCGACAGCAGTATCAACGATATCACTTTTCATTTGAGAAAAAGTTGGTGTAATCATACTAAAGCTGATTGTGGCAATAGCTACAATTTGAAGAATAGTTTTACGGATCATGATTGATTTCCTGATAAATATGAATAAGTTTTTTTAGTCCAACTCTGTACGCAGTAACCTGCCCAATGGATCAATATATTTTTAAATATAATAACTTTACGTCTTTTTTAAAATTATCAACATTAGTGGATTGTACTTTTTTACTTATATGAATTGAACAGGAGAAAGATTTTAAATGTTCTTATTGCTCCATAAGATATTAAACGGTATAAATGTTTTATTATTAATTTTAGTCAACGTCTTCTCTCGGTCAGTTATATATGATCAAAGAAATTATCGATTGTCGTATATAATATGAAAAAATATTACCCTGTTCTTACTTACGCAGGAACCTTACCGTTTATTTTCTGTACCCTCTGTTTTATATTTAATATTCAAACTGTTCCAGTGTTAGGTCAGGTAAACCAAATTCTAGGTACTTACAGTATTATAATTTCTTCATTTATTGCGGGTAGCCATTGGGGAATACATTTAAATCTAAGTGATAAATGGGAAGTATATTTACCGATTTTTAGTAATATTAACGCTGTTTTTATTTGGATTAGTTTTATTATTTTTCCTTTTAAGGTATTGCTCATAATACTAGTAATTAGCTTTTTTGCTTTGTTATTAATAGACCTAAACCTTTTCAAAAAAGATCTTATCAGTCGTAAATATTTTCATACCCGCAGTTTAGTTACGCTTATAGTAACAACAAATCTTATTATTTCAGGAATTTATGCTTGACAAGTATTGCTATTATTGGGGCCGGACTATCTGGATTAACGGCGGCCAAAATATTGGAGGGCTATGCTAATATCACAATATTTGAGAAATCCAGAGGCGTAAGTGGCAGGATGTCCACCAGGCGGTCCGAGGCTTACTCTTTTGATCATGGGGCACAGTATTTTAAAGTTAAATCAGATGAGTTTAAAGAGTTTATAACTCCAATGATTTTAGACGGTACTATAAAGACTTGGGATGCACGTTTAGTAGAATTTAAAAACAGACAACTTACAGAAAGACAAAAATGGAAACAGAGCGATCCATATTACGTTGGTGTTCCAGGTATGAATTCTATCGCGAAGCACTTAGCAAAAGACTTATCAGTTTGTCTTAATGTGTGCGTAAAGACATTAAAGAAAAACAATAATAAATGGCAACTTAAAGATGGCTCCGACAAACCACTTGGAGAGTATGATTGGGTGATTTCAACTATTCCTCCAGAGCAAGCATTAAAAGTGCTGCCTGAATCAATTCCTTTTGTTGAAAAAATTAGTGATTTTAAAATGAAAAGCTGTTTTGCGTTAATGCTGGGTTTTAAAAAAATATTACCTCTTGAATTTGATGCCGCAGTGGTTCACGGAGAAGATATTAGCTGGATATCCGTTGATAACTCCAAACCTGGAAGGAATAAAAATTTTAGTCTTTTAGTTCATTCTACTAATCAATGGGCAGATGAACATTTTGAGGATAATCGTGAACAGTTGATTGAGCTTCTTCGTAATCAGACTAGCAAAGTTATTAATTGTGATTTAAATAATGCTACGCACCAAGTGATACACGGTTGGCGCTATGCTAATATTGAGAAACGAAGTGGTGAAACCCATTACCTTGATAATAATCAGAATATTGCTGTGTGTGGCGATTGGTTCATTCAAGGGCGAGTAGAATCAGCCTTTATCAGTGGGTTTGAAATGGCTACCAACTTATTAAATTCACTTAATTTAGGAGAAAAAAATGGTGAATAATATTGCAATTATTGGGAGTTCTGGGGCTATTGGAAGTGCCTTTACAAAACAATTATCCATCTTGCATCCTGAAGCAAAAATTCATGCTTTTTCGCGAGGATTCCCAAAGGTAAGTAACGCAAATATTAAATACTATTCGATAGATTATAATGACGAAAACTCAATCAAAGCGTCTGCATTAATCGCATCAGATGAAATATTACTTGATATGATAATTATAGCTACTGGCGTATTGCATTATGACCAGGTTAAGCCAGAAAAAGGACTGAGAGATTTATCTGCTAAAAATTTTCAACTAATATTTGAAGCAAATACAATTCTACCCGCTCTTATTGCAAAGCATTTTATCCCAAGACTGAATAGAGACAAGCGGGTAGTATTTGCTGCACTTTCGGCTCGGGTAGGCAGCATCTCTGATAATCAACTTGGAGGCTGGTATGCCTATCGTGCATCAAAATCTGCGCTGAACATGGTAATTAAAAATACTGCGATTGAGTTTGCTAGGCGTAACAAGCAGGCTATTATTGTGGGATTGCATCCAGGAACAGTTGATAGTGACTTGTCTAAACCATTTCAAGGAAATGTAGCTGAAGGAAAGCTATTTACGCCTGATTTATCCGCACAAAAAATGATCTCTGTCTTAAAAAATTTAACACCCATAAGTAGCGGTAAATGCTACGCTTGGGATGGTCAGGAGATAGAACCTTAGACAATTTATTTATCCATTTATATTATTTGTTGATTTTTTTTAATGATGATCCTCCTATGATTTTCAATTTACATACAATCAGTTAATTCTCTCCAACCAATATGTGTAAAAGTAAAAATATAATAATTGTCTTCTGATTATAGATAAATTATAAATTTTAGAGGATATTGAGAGACCATGAAAGATATGATTTTAATAATTAATAATAAAGAATTTATTTAGGGGTTCGGCATGGAAAAAGAATATGTGCCTTCTTTTGCGCAGGCTTTAATATGCTTTGGTGGCATTATAATGATGGTCGTCGTAGGCCTCATCTACTTTGAGATTAACATACATGTAATTATGACTATTTGTATTGTTTGGACTTGCTGCAACATGGTCTTGCTTGGTTACGGATTTACAGAAATAAAACTTGCAATGTCAGAGGGAATAAAAAAAGGTCTCAGTGCTTTTTATATCTTTTTTCTAATTGGTCTGATCATAGCTGCCTTCATTGAGAGTGGTACCATAGCCAGTATTGTTTTCTATAGCCTAGATCTCATCCATCCCGCTGTATTTTTGCCTGTTAGCGTACTTATTTGCAGTTTTATGTCAGTTGCACTCGGAACCTCTTGGGGTACGGCAGGTACTGCTGGTATTGTTTTGATAGGTATTGGATCTGCCATTGGCATTCCGCTTCCCCTTGTTGCAGGTGCTATTGTATCTGGCGCCACATTTGGTGATAAGTTATCGCCAGTTTCTGATACGACAAACCTCGCTGCCGCTGCAAGTGGTACTGATCTTTATAAGCATATTACTTCGATGCTTTATACAACTATACCTACTTATGTAATAACATTGATTCTTTTTACTATTATTGGACTTAACTATTCATCAGGGGCATTATCTTCCCCTGAAATAATAAGTTTCCAACAGGCTATTGATGAAAATTTTATAGTAAGTTTTTGGACTTTCATCCCAATAATTGTACTTTTAGCTCTTAGTTTAAATAAAGTTTCTGCGGAACCCGCTATGATGGCTAGTGTCTTAGCGGCAATTTTAATTGCAATTCTAATTCAAGACAGGCCGCTACTTGAAATTTTTGCCAGCTTACAAGACGGTTATAGTGTTAATACTAATTACGATGCACTTAACACTTTAGTAAATCGAGGGGGTATTCAAAGTATGATGTGGACCCTATCGCTTACGATGATAGCTCTTGCACTTGGTGGGCTTCTAGATTTTGCTAAATATTTAGTTATATTATTAGAGGGTTTACTTGCAAAAATTAAATCTGCACTCAGTCTAACTTTCACAACTATCTGTACAGGATTCCTTGCGTGTATGAGTATGGGCGATAGTTATATTTCCATCATCGTTACCTCTCAGTTGTTTAAAGTAAAATATGCTGAGATGAAGTTAGAAAAATATATGCTCTCTAGAACAGTTGAAGAATCCACTACAATAATATGTCCAATTATCCCCTGGACATCCGCCGGTGCCTTTTACTTTGGGGCCCTTGGTGTTCCAGTACTTGATTATCTTCCATTTGCATTTCTTAATTATCTAAACCCCATTGTATCGCTTATCTTTACTTATTTTGGATATGCTATTTTCAAACTACAAAGAGTGGAAAAATGAACCTTAAAAAAATATTATCACTAGCTGGATTATCCTTAGTATTTCTTGTTCTAATTTTAGTAGCATTGAGTGTTATTTCGAATATGACTAAATCACTTAATAGTGATTATAAACTTGTAGCTACCTGGAAAGGTAAAACACCAACATCCGAACAATTTACTTACCCTACAGGAATGAAAATTTATAATGAGCAGATTTACATAGTAGATACTAATGAACATATGATTAAAGTTTTTGATCTTGACGGAGTGTTTATTAGACAGTTTGGAAAAAAGGGTTTGGATAAGGGGGAGTTTAATCGTCCCTGGAACATCTTTTTTTCACAGGATGAATTATATGTTGCAGGTTATGAAAATCATAGAATTGATATATTTGACCCCGATGGAACTTACAAACGATCATTCGGCTCATTTGGTAATGGCGATGGTGAATTAAATGGGCCAACGGCAATTGCTCAAGATGCCAATGATAACTTTATAGTTGCAGAACTTTTTGGTCATAGAGTTTCTCGATTTAAATCGGATGGTACTTTCCTATCAACCTGGGGGCAGTCCGGTGACGGAAGTAGAGCAATAGATAGTTTTAAATATCCATTTGATATAGCTACAAGTCCAGATAAAGAATTAATTTACATACTTGATACCGCTAACGAACGCGTAAAAGTTTATGATGCTAATGGCAAATATAAATTTCGCTGGGGTGGACCTTTTGCTTATAATACCCTTATCGTCTGGTATAAATGGTTTCCATTTGATGGTTGGTTTGCAGACCCTAAAGCAATTACAGCAGATACTATAGGAAATATTTATGTAGGGGATTCAGGAAATAAACGCGTTCAGGTCTTTGATGCAAATGGCAACCATATTACGTCATTTGGTGGAACGGGTGAAGATGAGTTCTCTTATATTGCGGGTATGGACTTTTCAAGTGATGGATCACTATATATTGTGGACGAGTCTAGAAGGGTTGTACAAAAATGGCAATATCAACCAAACCTTTAGATTAAATTAATAGGTTTTAATGTATTATTTAGCATTTTTTTATGTTCCAAATAAAATGTAGCTCAATTAATAGAAACAATATTTTTTACACTTATATAAAAGGTTTACTTATTAGGTAATGATGAAATGAGTGGTTTAAACGTATATATCCATAAAATAGTTTAAGGAGAAAAAAATGGCAAAAAAGAAAAGTTTGTCTAGCAAAGGGTCTCACATTACTCGAAGAGATTTTGTAAATGCAACTTTGCTTGGCAGTGGTGCAGCATTACTTAACATGCAAGCACCAGCATTTGCTCAATCTCATAGAGTTAGACCTTTGAGTGATAGCGTCGGCAGTAACTGGTATGGCTATGGCGGCGTGGGTGATTATGCTTCTTCACATGGTAATAATCCAGAAGTAGTAAATACTGGTCATAATATGAGAGACGGAAAATATGAAGATAATAACGATATTGAAATTATTGACCTTGAGGAAAGCTATGATTTAATTATTGTTGGAGCTGGAATGGCTGGACTAGGTGCAGCATATGAATACCGCAAAACTGCGAAGCTAGATCAGAAATGTCTAATGTTAGAAAATCATCCTGTATTTGGTGGGGTAGCAAAGAGAAATGAGTTTGAGATAGAGGGCCATCTGTTGATTGGGCCACAGGGGGCCAATGGGTTTTCGGCACCGTCAAATGAAGAAGGACTGCGTAATCCAAATGTTACCTCTGATGTGAGGTATATGGTTGAGCTAGGTATTTCTATGGACTTTACTTATGCCGAACTTAAAAATACTGATAAAAATATTCGGCTCGCAAAAGATAGTTACGGGTTTCAATATTGGCAAGAAAGCATTACATCTGTAGGTTATTACCTTGGTAAAGATAACCAGGGTAATGCTAAGTGGGCATTTGATCCAATCGATCAGGATTACTCAAATATGGATGGGTCTAAGCAAGATAAATTAGACCTTTCCAATTGGCGTAATTTTAATTTTGAAACACCTGATCAACCCGAATTTGATAAGTGGTTAGACACCATAACATATAAACAATATATTGAAGACCATCTTGGTTTTAGCAAATATGTTACGCGGCACGCAGACCTTATTCTAGCTGGGTCTGTTGGGCTTGGTAGTGACACCCTCTCTGCAAATTGTGCAAAAGGGCTTGGTATGCCAATTAAGGGTGGAAAAACGGTACAGCAAAGCACCAGCGGTCCAAGCGACTGGGTGCGCCATTCATTTCCGGGTGGAAATGACGGATTTTTAAGACATTTTATTAAAAAAATAATTCCAAATAGCTTTAAGGGTTCATACAATTACAATGATATAATGAATGAAAAAATTCAATTTTCCGAGCTGGATAAAACTACTAACCAAGTGCGAATGCGTTTGCGTTCAACCGTGGTAAAAGTAGAGCATGAGGGGGAGAGCTCCGAAAAATCGACTGGTGTTATCGTAACCTACGCGCGGAATAACAAAACCTATCGTGTAAAAACTAAAAAACTTGTTATGGCAACTGCTGGATGGATTAATAAACACGTAGTGAAGGGATTGCCAGAAAAAATTTATTCCGCCTATGACCAATTTAACCACGCGCCATTTCTAGTCGCAAATGTTGCCGTAAAAAACTGGCACTTTATGGAAAATCTTGGTATTAGTAGTTGTGTATGGAGAGATGGTATTTTTGGAAACTCCTGTAACATTCGACTGCCCATGACAGTGGGAAATTATCAACCAGAAATCGATCCTGATAAGCCTGCACTAGTAACCTTTTACGTGCCATTTTATTATCCAGGACTAGATATGGCTGAACAAGGAATGCGCGGCCGTGCAGAACTTTTTTCAACCAGTTATGCAGATTATGAAAAAAAAATACGTGCGCAAATGCAGGAGCTGTTTGGAGAAACTGGGTTCGATGCCGACGAAGATATTTCAGGTATTATTTTAAACCGATGGGGACATGCTTATGTGACACCACAACCAGGATTTTTCTTTGGTGTTCAAGGAAAACCCGCACCAAGTGATATAATTCGGGAAGGTTTTGGGCGGATTGCTTTTGCCCATTCTGAACTTCAAGGAATGCAGCACTGGGGTCCCGCGGCGGATGAGGGAAAGCGAGCGGTAAGACAGTTATCAATTTATAGTTAAAAATGTATATATAATATTAATGGGAATTTTTGATCTCTTACCCTTCACTAAAATTCATATAAAATATTCCTATTCTGAATTAATTGACAAAATTGTAGGGGGCATGTAGCTTTAAATTATTAAAATATAATTTTTCTTAATACAAAATATTAAAATTTTAAATTATAATAAATGGGCATAAAATCTAGTATAAAATGAATAATAAACTTTTAAAAATTAAGCAATTTACAACCGTTATCCTATCGATCTTGCTGCTTATGTTTGAAAATGTGAGTGCTCAGGAAAACGTTCTTGTGTATAGTAATACCAGCCCTCCTGATAATGCTGCAAATGTTTATGGCATTGTTCCAATGATGGAGGAACTTAAAGATATCATCCCTATGAAACTAGTTCCTGGGTCTCAATTATTTGATTCCCGCACTGCACTTTCATCAATTGGCGGTGGAATAGCCGATGCCGGCGAAGTCATATCATCCTACAGCCGTAGTGATTTAAAACATGCAGTTATTTTAAATGATTTAATGTATTTAGGTCGCAATGAACTAGTAGTAAACGCCGCTGCAACGGAGACATTATTATTAAATTGCCCTAATTGTTTGACTGATTATGCGGAGAGTAACACCTTGTTCTTATCGGGTGCAGCAGCCGGCTCCTACGGTATGCTTTGTAAAAATGAGGTTACTAGCCTTAACCAAATCAAGGGAAAAAAATTTAGAGCAGTTAGCGCAAGCCGCCGCTGGGTAAGAGCACTTGGCGGCATTCCTGTTAGCCTTTCAATAAATGATATGGTCGAAGGATTATCCCGTGGATTGGTTGACTGCATTGTTGGTCCTATCGCATGGCTAAAATCCTATCCCATTGCAGATGATGTAAATTATATATATGCCTACAATATTGGAGCATTTAGTTTTGCAACAATGGTTATCAATAGAGACATATGGGATGGGTTAGATGTTATTCAAAAGCAAGCTTTATGGAGCGCTCAATCCGGCGTATCAGCGCGCACCGTAGTACGTTTGTATGTGGCTGAAGCAATTAAGGCCAGAATGATAGCCAAAGAAAAAGGCATTCCCATAACCAATGCAGGACCAGATATTGAAGAATTTTGGTTAGATTTCAGAAAAGATGAAACCTCAACAGTAAATAAAGTAGCTAGTGATCTTGGAGCAAAAAATCCAGAAGAGATTTCCAATAATTTTGTGAAAAATATTGGAAAGTGGGAAAAAATAATTGCTTCTTCTGGTCTCTCTAATCTATTAAATTTAGAAGAGTTAAATGAAGAAATTTTACATAATGCTGAAGTCGAATATGAAGCCTTACTTCAGAAAAATATTTTTGATAAAATAAATCCGGAAGAGCTTTAACTATGGGCCACAAATTTTATAAAAAATGGGAAAAAATAGATCATACATTAGCATTGGTTCTATGTTCCATAGCAGGTCTATCTATTGTGGCAATGATGTTTCATATAGTAGCAGGCATTTATTCTAGACATTTTTTAGGGCAACCTTTAGGTGGGGTGACAGAAATTGTATCTGCATATGATATGGTTGCGGTATCTTTTTTATCCCTTGCATATGTTACTCATCAAAAAGCACATATCGCCGTTGATCTTTTTACTCAAAAATTATCACACTATGTCAGACATGTAATTGAACTTGGGGCAACCTTATTCGTCACTTTACTATCAGCTTGGATAACATACGAAACTGCAGTAGCCGCCATTCATAGTTACTCTATCAATGAGGTCTGGGAATCAGGTGATAGTTTTCTAACTGTCTGGCCAAGTCGGTTTTTTCTACCGTTTGGCATTGGCGCCATGACTTTTTCATATGCTCTAGAATCGCTCAAACGATTTGATGAGCTAATAAATTCTTCTAGTTTAACTGAGAAATTATAAATGGCAGATATTGAGATCGGATTTGCAGGTATTGGTCTGCTTTTAATTTTACTAGCTTTCAGGGTTCCCATTGGTTTTGCCTTGTTTGGTGTAGCTGTGATCGGCTTGAGCTTTGCCAAAGGCCCTGATATTGCTATTAGCCTAATACAAATAGAACCGTTTAATTTTGCAGCTCACTGGTCATTTTCCGCTATTCCAATGTTTATACTGATGGGTTGTATAGCGCAGCACACTCGACTGGCTAGCGAACTTTTTCACGCAGCACGAATATGGTTAATCAGTGTGCCAGGTGGTTTGGCTGTTGCAGCTAACTTTTCATGCGCTGGGTTTGCTGCTGCTTCCGGTTCAAGTCTAGCAACAGCAGCGACTATGGGGCGCATCACCATTCCAGAAATGCTAAATGCAAAGTATGAAAAAGGATTAGCGTCTGGAGTAGTTGCTAGTGCTGGTACTGTTGGGAATATGATACCACCATCAATTACTTTTATTATTTATGGTATTTTTGCTGAAGTATCAGTAACAAAGTTATTTATGGCAGGAATATTACCAGGTCTTCTTACCATTGGTGTTTATACCTTCATGATTATTACTCGCTGTTGGCTTAATCCATCACTTGCGCCGAGAATTGAATTGGATGTGACTTGGGCGATGCGGTTTAGATCATTAATGCCCATCTGGCCAATATTTATTCTGTTTAGTAGTCTTCTTGCAGGGTTTGCTTTTGGAATTATAACAGCAACTGAAGGAGGAGCCTTCGGAGCCATGGTAATTTTTCTTATCACCCTATTTCAAGGACGCATGTCTATTAATGTTTTTAAAAGAAGTTTGCTTGATACGTTAGTTAGTACAACCAGTTTACTTTGGATCGCAATAGGCGCGATCATGTTCACCCGCTTTCTAGCTATCACCGGAACGACAGAAGCCATTAGCGACCTAGCAACTATTTGGGTAGGCGGTCAACTTTCAGCTATTATTTTCGCTATGGTAATTTTCCTTATCCTTGGTATGTTCCTTGACCCGCTTGGTATTTTATTGCTGACATTACCAATTATGTTACCCATATTTCGTGGACTTGAAATGAATTTGATCTGGATCGGCGTACTTGTCGTAAAATTTATTGAAATTAGTCTTCTAACACCGCCGGTGGGCATGAATGTTTATGCTATAAAAAATGTAGTAGGTGATACAATTAAGCTTGGAACTATCTTTAGAGGAACCGTATGGTTCCTAGGGTGTGAAGTTATTGTTGTAGCCTTATTAATTTTTGTTCCACTTATTTCTTTATACATTCCTAATTTATCTGGTTAAAAACTATAATGAAAAATAAAAAATCTCCCCGCGCAGCACTTGATATGGACGCAAATGAATTTCGTGAAGTTGGGCATCATTTGGTTGATAAAATTGCCGATTTTCTGGGCAATGTAAGCGAGCGAAATGTTCATAAACCTGGTGCTGCTAAAATTGCACATGAAATTCTGGGAGTTGCTCACCTGCCTAATACTGGCTCTTCAAATGAAAATGTTGTCGGAGACATATCCGACTTGTTACTTGAACAATCCCTTTTTAATGGTCATCCACGATTTTGGGGTTACGTTAACGGCTCGCCCAGCCCACTGGGTGCTCTTGGTGATTTACTGGCATCCTCAATCAATGCTAATGTATGCACATGGACCGTTGCACCGGTCGCCTCAGAAATAGAAAGACAAGCAGTAGGGTGGATTGGAGATCTATTGAATTTTCCAAATGATCCCGAATGTAATTCCGGTGGCCTATTAGTGAGTGGCGGCACAATGGCAAATATCACTGGGCTTCTGGCTGCTAAACGTGCGCGTTTTGGTGCAAAAATAAGAGAGCAGGGTAACAACTATAAAGGTGCAGAAAATTCTAAATTTTATGCCACGACTGAAACCCACGCCTGGTTAGAAAAGGCTCTTGATATTATGGGGTTTGGTGAAAGTGCTATTAACCGTATTTCAACCGATGAAAACCTTCGGATGGATGTAAATGCTCTACAAGAAGCAATCAATAATGATCTTAAAAAAGGATTTATTCCTCTCGCCGTTATAGCTTCTGCTGGAACTGTTAGCACCGGAGCTATTGATCCACTAGAACAAATATCTGAAATTTGCGCACAACATAAAATCTGGTTTCATATTGATGGTGCATACGGAGCAGTCTCTGCATGTGTGCCGTCAGTATCTAAACAATTTTTTGGAATTGGATTAGCAGATTCGGTTGCAATGGACGCCCACAAATGGCTTTATGTTCCTTTCGAGGCTGGCTGTATATTACTTCGAGATCGCCAACACCTAGTGGATAGTTTCTCTCACGAGACTACTTATTATCCTACGACAAACAGTGGGGAGACATTGCCTATAGCATACCGCGATCAAGGAATTCAAACCTCACGTGGCTTTCGCGCTTTAAAGGTCTGGATGTGCTTAAAACGTGCTGGTCGCGATGGTTACGCAGAAATGATTGGAAACAATATTCGCCAAGCAGAAAGGTTATACAAGTTAGTAAACCAACACCCTGAACTTGAAGCGGTCAGTCATGGGTTAAGTATTACTACATTTCGCTATCATCCCGCAGAAGTTCAGGATGAAGAAATTTTAAATCAATTAAACCAAAAAATATTAAGTTCACTGCAAGAAGAAGCCTGGGCTTATCCCTCTCATACCTGGGTTAATGGAAAATATCTGATTAGGGTTTGTATAACTAACTTTAGAACTACAGACCAAGATATTGATGAATTACCAGCAAAAGTACTTTCTATTGCCCATAAATATTTTCAATAAGATATAATATTTTTCTTTGAAAAATATAATAATAAGTATTATTACATCCCATAAATGATTAATCAGGAACTAAAATGAATAATAAAATTAATGCGGAAACAAATCCACTTATAGCTAAAAATATTAAATTCTTAAACCGTAAACAAAAACTGATGATTAATAATGAATGGGTAGAACCATCTTCGGGTAATTTTATTGATGTTGTTGATCCAGCGACAGAAAATGTTGTTAGCCACATCGCAGCAGGGAACAAAGTTGATATTGATAAGGCCGTTAATGCTGCTAATGAAGCATTTAAAAGCTGGTCAAAAGTTACACCTCTTACGAGGCAGTCTCTTCTTTTAAGACTAGCTGATTTAATGGAAAAAAATGCAGAACGACTTTCAGAAATTGAGAGTATTGATAACGGAAAGTCCTTAATAATTGCCAGAAATGGCGATGTAGGTAGCAGCATTAATTTTGTCCGTTATATGGCTGGGTGGGCAACAAAAATAACGGGTTCAACACTTGATATTTCTGCACCCCACATGCCAGGAGCGGAATTTCATGCATACATAAAGAAACAACCTGTGGGTGTTATTGGCGCTATAGTGCCTTGGAATTTTCCACTTTCCATGGCAATCTGGAAAATTGCTCCAGCACTTGCAACCGGTTGCACCATTGTTTTAAAACCAGCTGAGCAAACATCATTATCTGCTCTCATTCTAGCTGAACTAATTATAGAAGCAGGCTTCCCACCTGGTACAGTAAATATTGTTACTGGTTACGGGATAGAAGCTGGAAATTCGCTTGTTACAAATCCAAACGTTAATAAAATAACATTTACCGGATCTGTTGAAACAGGTAAAATTGTTGGGCGTACCGCAGTTGAAGCGATGAAACGTTTTACATTAGAGCTTGGTGGAAAATCACCTATAATTATTCGTGAAGATGCAAATATTGACGCTGCCATTTTAGGGGCTTCAATGGCTATTTTCTTTAATCAAGGTCAAACTTGCACCGCAGGATCTCGATTATATATTCATAAGTCAATTTTTGATAAAGTTGTGGACGGGGTTTCAAAATTTGCAGAAAATATTAACGTTCAGCCAGGGTATGATGCAGCCTGTGGTATGGGCCCGCTTGTATCCGTTGAACAACGCGATCGAGTATTTGGATTTATAAAATCAGGAATTGAAGAGGGCGCAGAAGTAATTACCGGTGCAAAAAAATTACCAGGTGCGGGATACTTCATTGCACCAACTGTTCTTAAAACAAGCCAAAACATGAAGGTTGTGCAGGAAGAAATATTTGGCCCCGTGGTATGCGCAATGCCATTTGATGATGATGATGAAGCATTAACGTTAGCCAATGATACACGCTACGGCCTCGCCGCAAGCGTATGGACCAAAGATTTGAGATCAGCCCATGATTTAGCGGCTAACATCCATGCAGGAACGGTTTGGGTAAATTGTCATAATGTCTTTGATCCGAACTTACCGTTCGGTGGGGTTAAACAATCTGGTATTGGACGCGAACTCGGTAAAGCTTCGATTGATGGGTACTTAGAAGACAAAACCGTTCTTATGAAACTTAACTAAAAATAAAAATGTGAGCATACAAAATGAAAACCAATGCAGAGCTTGATATTAATTCATATATTCACCCGCAGTCTAATTTAACAGCGCAAGAAAAATTAGGGCCAATGATCATGACCCGTGGCGAAGGTGTTCACGTATATGATGATCAGGAAAACAAATATCTTGATAGTGTATCAGGGCTTTGGTGTGTGACACTTGGTTATAATAATCAGGCTATTAAAGACGCAGCAACTAGACAACTGGATCAACTACCTTTTTTTCAGACATTTGCTAACAAATCAAATAATCCGACCATAGAACTTGCAGCAAAACTTATTGAAGTTGCGCCTGTTCCTATGTCAAAAGTAATGTTTCAAAACTCTGGTTCAGAAGCAATCGACACGGCAATTAAATTAGTTTGGTATTATCAAAATGCCAGAGGTAAATCACAGAAAAAGAAAATCATTAGCCGGCATGGATCTTATCACGGCACAACAATTGCTGCAGCTAGTTTAACTGGGCTTCCAACTATGCATGCTCAGTTTGATCTTCCTATAGAAGGGGTCATACACACAGATAACCCAAACTATTACCGTTTTAGCGAACAGGATGAAACAGAAATAGAGTTTGCGTCTCGCTGTATCGAAAATTTAGAAAAACAAATTTTACATGAAGGTCCAGAGACTATTGCCGCATTTTTTGCGGAACCCGTTATGGGTACGGGTGGGGTCATTGTCCCCCCAGAAACATATTTTGAAAAACTTCAGGTTGTCCTTAAAAAATACGATATTTTATTAGTTGCTGATGAAGTAATTTGTGGATTTGGTCGGTCAGGTAATTATTGGGGTTGTGAAACATACAATATAAAACCCGATATGATTACCTGTGCTAAAGGTCTTTCCTCAGCCTACCTTCCAATTTCCGCATTATTAATTTCTGAGGGCATTTATCAAGCTATGAAGAAAGGTAGTGATGAGGTTGGTATATTCGGACATGGTTACACTTATAGCGGACATCCGGTATGTGCCGCCGTGGCTCTTGAGACCCTCAATCAATATGATGAACTTGATACACTTAATAACATAAAAAAGGTATCACCTTCATTCCAAAAAGGCTTACGTCAATTTAAAAGTCACCCACTTGTCGGCGACGTACGGGGGGTAGGTTTAATGGTATCAATTGAAATAGTTAAAGATAAAAAAACAAAAGAAAGTTTTGATCCCACTTTAATGATAGGTCGTAAAATAGAAGATGCAGCCCTAAGTCACGGATTAATTCTTCGTGCACTTGGCAATAATCTTGTCTTTGCCCCGCCTTTTATAATTACACAAAAGGAAATTACAAAAATAATTGAAATCGTAGGTTTAGCTTTAGATGAAGTGTACAGCTGGCATGAAGAAAACAGTTAACTTTCTTTAAGAATGTAACCAATACCAACAGATACTTTTAATGCCGCATCTTTTATCGCATCCAGCTGCTCCTTACTCGGGTTTTTTGTTAACTCATAGATGGAAGTAATAATACTTAAAGTTCCTACTAACTGGTTTTGATGATCCAGTATTGGTGCTGCAAGAGCATTGATACCCATAGTAATTTCTTCCGGTGCGATGGCCCAGCGCTTTAATCTAACCCTTTCTATTTCTTTACCTAAATCATCGGTATTGACTATTGTACAAGCTGTAAATTTTTCAAGTGGTTTTTTAAATAATTCTTGCTGCCAACTATCAGGACCAAAAGCCAGTGCAATTTTTCCTTGCGCTGTGGCATGTAATGGAAAGGTTGACCCAGGACGGGTACTAATATCAATTTGTGAAGACCCACGTACAATATCTAGTACGCAAATATTTTCATTATTTACTGTGGAAAGGGTTACCGCCATTCCAAGTGCTTCTTTTAGTTGGCCCATAACTGGACGGGCAGCACTAATAAGGTCAATTTTCCCTTCCACATCTTTTCCGAGCCAAAAGAACTTCATGCTTAAGCCATATTTATCATTGAAGGGGTCTTGGTCAACATACCCAATATCTGACAACGTTCGGAGGTGCCTGTAAACTCTAGGCCTTTCTAGATTAAGGGCGGTAGCAATTTCAGTTACACCAAGAGGTCTGTCACATTTTGCTAAAAACTCAATAATTGAAAAAGTCAGTACAACCGATTTAATTTCATCTGGTGACTCTTTTTTTCTTGGTCGTCCTGCAGGCAATATAGCTCTCCTAATAACCCAAATATCTTAATTAAAAACTAACCTAAAAACTTCAAATATTCTACTACAATTATCCTAAAGCAATTTTTGGAGCACTCAATTATACACTTTAGATATCATATGAATATATTAGTGATAGTAATCACTGAAAAAATAAGTCGTCCTATTAATAGCAGAACGACTTGAACTGTTCTAAAAATAGGTATTTTTCATTTATCAATTTCTATTAGGTAAATAATTTCAAATATACATAATAGATAGCAACAAGGGTTAATATGCTGAAGCCTAGGATTGATAATGTGTTCAATAAAAAATTTGGCCGATGGTCAAGTGGTACATTTTTATTATTTATGGCTTTATGGTTCAAGAAGGCGACAACTGGTCCGTATAAAAATGCCACCGTTGCTGAAAAATCGATAAATGTTTTAAATGAAGCATTCCATAATTCTATAAACATATAGGCTCCAATTACGCCCGTTAAAATTATTATTGTATAAAGATTACTCTTTGCGGAATACTTTATCTGCCAGGGCGTTTCGTCGCCTTTTAACCGCTCGGCTGTAGCAACTAGAATGCGTGGAAATCCATCAAATACTGCAATAGTAGTTGAAAAGAAAACTGCAAATGTACATACACCAATTAATGGAACAGCCCACTCACCTATGGAATCTCTATAAAGCCTAATAACTTGAGCTATAAATTCTGGGGCTGATGCTGGAAATTTCTCGCCAATATTATACATTAATGCGGTACCAAGAACCATAAAACTAACTGCTAATAAAGTGGAGACGACATAACCTATATTAAAATCTAGATGAAATTGTTTAATGCCATTATCAGATGGTTTTTTTTCCGTTTTGCGTAATGTCCAAACAGATTGCCAAACGCTTACTTCGAGGCCTGTAGGCATCCATCCAATAAGGGCTACAATAAAAAAGATAGACGTGGGAGTTAAATTGCTTGGAAAAATACTCAAACTAGAAAAGATATCAGATGTAAACATAGTAATAATCGCTGCGGTGAAAGTGAGTACAGTAAATATGACTACTAGAACCTTAATAATTTTTTCTAGAAGGTTATATCTTCCAATTTTTAATAAAAGAACACAAGCCAACATGACGATGGGACTAAGAATTACAATTGACATGTCAATTCCGGTTATCACCAAGATCACACCGGAAGTACCCATTGCCAACGCAGCGAAAATTATGGGCATAAATAATAAATTAATTATTCCATACAAAATAACGGCCCAATTACCAATATTACGGTATCCTTGCAATAGTGTCGTACCGGTTGCAAGAGCGTATTTGGTACCGAAGTGGAATGCGGGATATTTTATCAAGTTAACTAATATTATCAATACGACGAGGCCTAGGCCAAATTCGGCACCGGCTCGGCTCGATTGAACAATATGTGATACACCAACACTCGTAGCGGCAAACATTAGACCTGGGCCAAAGATTGCATTAAATTTATTTACTTTTACTTGATCAGACATTATGCCCCCCATCCATTATAGTTGTGTGCAGTATGATTTTACTATTATTCGATTCCCATTACACTGAAAATTAATCTTAAACCTAACATTGAAGAGATGTCGATAAATTCATGAATTTATATGTTCTACTTTATAAGCGTAGGAAGTATTCTATATCTTCTGAATACACGTTTATTAAAAAAGTAATATAGTTGGAGAGACTAACTCTCAATCTACCAATGAGCGGTAAAAAACTAGAGGGGAGTGGTGGGCCTGGTAGGACTCGAACCTACGACCGAACCGTTATGAGCGGTTTGCTCTAACCAACTGAGCTACAGGCCCTCCAAAAATTCTATTAGCTTAACTAGCAGATAATAAAAAAAATGAATAGAGGGGAAATCTTCTAAAATGACATTTTTTATTAAGCCC
>CAJQRG010000076.1 GCA_905612225.1 Emcibacteraceae bacterium
TTTTTTGTTGTCTTGCCCAAACAGGTTTCTAAAGTATCAATATAATGCATGAGTTCCACAGGCTTTTGATTGCCTATATTCTGAATACGCCAAGGCGATTTACTACGACTAGATGAAGGGTTTTCTCCAGAACAATTCTGGTCTGGAGTGGCAGGGTTCTCTAATACGCCTACTACGCCGCGAACAATATCATCAATATATGTAAAGTCTCGCCGATGCTTGCCGTAATTAAAAACATCAATTGGCTCGCCGGCCAGAATTTTCTTGGTAAACATAAAGAGCGCCATATCAGGGCGCCCCCACGGACCATAAACCGTAAAAAATCGTAATCCTGTGGTCGCTATATTAAATAAATGAGAATAGCTATGGGCCATTAATTCATTGGCACGCTTCGTCACGCCATATATTGCAACCGGATGGTCGGCAGGGTCTTCAACAGAAAATGGCATTTTTTCATTGATTCCGTAAACTGAACTGCTTGAGGCATAAACCAAATTATTTACATTTGTATGGCGGCAACCTTCGAGGACATTTAAAAAGCCTGTAATATTACTATCAATATAAGAATGTGGGTTTTCAAGTGAATATCTTACCCCTGCTTGGGCTGCCAAGTTAATCACCGCAGCAAATTGACTACGTTTAAATAAAGCATTCATTTCTTTTTTATCGGCAAGGTCAATTTTTACAAATTCAAAAGAGCCTTTAGAAATACTTTCTTTATTAGCATCAGGATAGATGTCTTCTTCCAATGAACCAGCAACAAAATCTTGCACTCGCTTTAATCGTGCTTCTTTCAAGCTGACGTCATAATAGTCATTCATGTTGTCTAGGCCAACGACATTATGGCCTTGAGCTATCAAATACAAGCTGACATGGCTCCCTATAAAGCCTGCAGCACCTGTTACTAAAATTTTCATTTGGGTTCCTAATTTAGCTACCAATAATTATAATCTGCCGTGAACGTCGTTAGCAGCAAAAATAGATTTAACATCATAAATAACGGTACTCTCATGCCCATATTTTTTTATATTACCAATACCATTTTTGGTGAATTCATTATGACCTACCGCAATAATGATCGCATCATAATTTTGTGATTTAGGGTTTTTCACTAAATTAATTGAAGGGAATTCAATTTCGGCTTCTTCTGCATTAACCCAAGGGTCCCAAATTTCAATATTTGCACCATGGGTATTTAATTTATCAACAATATCAATCACCCGAGTATTTCTAATGTCTGGGCAATTTTCCTTAAAAGAAAGTCCCATAATGAGAATTTTAGCGCCATTTACGAGTATTTTATTTTGATTTAAAAGCTGGGTAACTTGCGATGCAACATATGCCCCCATTCCATCATTTATCCTTCGCCCCGATAATATAACTTCTGGGTGGTAACCTATTTCTTGCGCCTTATGAGTTAAATAATAAGGATCAACACTGATACAATGTCCGCCAACTAACCCAGGACGAAATGGCAGAAAATTCCATTTAGTCTCTGCTGCTTTTAATACCTCCATTGTATCAATATTTAATTCATTACATATTTTCGCAATTTCGTTAACGAGGGCTATATTTACATCACGCTGAGTGTTTTCTATTACCTTTGCGGCTTCTGCAACTTTAATTGACGGTGCAGAATAAGTTCCCGCTGTAATAATTTTACCGTATAAACGGTCAATAAAATCAGCGGACTTTTGTGTGGAACCCGATGTTACTTTTTTAATAAATGGTAATCGATGTTTTTTATCGCCAGGATTAATCCGTTCAGGGCTATATCCCACATGGAAATCTTTATTATAAATAAGGCCTGATTTTTTTTCCAAAATAGGAACGCAAACTTCCTCTGTACAGCCAGGGTAAACTGTTGATTCATATATAACTGTATCCCCGATGGATAAAAGCCCCCCCAATAAATCAGACGACTTCTTTAATGGTGTAAGGTCGGGCTTTTTATGTATATCAATTGGTGTGGGTACAGTAACAATATATACGTTACATGTTTTTATTTCGGATGTTGCGGAAGTATATTTTAAGTGCTTCGCAGACTGTAGTTCAAACTCGTCGCACTCCAAAGTCAAGTCTATGCCTTTTACGAGGCTTTTGATGCGGCTCTCATTGATATCAAACCCCACTGTTGGGAAAACTTTACCAAATTCAACCGCAAGTGGAAGACCTACATAT
>CAJQRG010000077.1 GCA_905612225.1 Emcibacteraceae bacterium
GACCGGGGTCAGCACCGGCACTGTCTGGCCCAACCCTAAAGCGACTGCCATCATAATGAAGAATAGAACCTCCACCAGCGGCAACGGTATGGATATTCATCATCGGTGTACGCATGCTCACGCCGGCTAAAACTGTTTCATAAGTTCGCTCAAAAGCTCCGTTATAATGACTGACATCGGTTGAGGTACCACCCATATCAAAACAGATCAGTTTATTATATCCAGATAGGGCAGCTGTCTTGGCAGCGCCAACAATACCTCCAGCCGGACCAGAAAGAATAGCATCCTTTCCTTTAAAGTAGGTTGCATTTGTAAGCCCCCCATTTGACTGCATAAAATAAATAGGAACACCTTCAAGTTCATTTTCTATTTTTGCAATATATCGGCGTAGAATGGGACTAAGATAAGCATCAACAACTGTTGTATCTCCTCGACTAATAAATTTCATAAGAGGTGTTGTTTGATGGCTAGTTGAAATTTGGTTAAAACCTATATCTTCAGCTAGAGCGGCAATTTTTTTTTCGTGTATAGGGTACCTATATCCGTGCATGGTGACGATTGCGATTGCTGTAATGCCATTTTGATAGGCCCTTATCATTTCTTTGTGAGCCGAAGAAAGGTCTAGTGGAGTAAGCACTTCCCCCATAGGACTAATCCGTTCCTCAATTTCGATTACCTTTTCATAAAGCTGTTCAGGTAAAATTACTTCAAGGTCAAAAAGGCGAGGTCTAGTCTGATAACCAATTTTTAAAGCATCTTTAAATCCCTTAGTTGTTACGAGTAAAGTTCTCTCACCTTTACGTTCTAGTAATGCGTTAGTTGCTACAGTTGTGCCCATCTTAACAAATTCTATTTTGCTATTATCTATTATTCCATTGTTAGTCCCCATGAGACGCCTAATAGCCTCGATAGCAGCATCATCGTATTGCAAAGTGTTGTCAGAAAGTAATTTTAACGTCTGAATATCACCGCTGGGTGTACGTGCTACGACATCTGTAAAGGTTCCACCTCTATCAATCCAGAATTTCCACTTCTTTTTATTCAGCATATTATTTTTTTGGATTATCGACATTTAAATAATTTCTCAAGGCCTAATATTTGAATATATTATTAAACTATAATTATTTTATTAACATTAATTTTTTTAAAAGGAATATTTTTATATATGTGACTTCTTATTATTTTTGATTATTATAAGTCTTTAAGCTTTGGTAAATTTAAAAATATTTCATTATTTAGGGAATCTTTTATGTCGATATGGAATACCATTTTAGGTGGCGCAGCAGGATTTATGGTTGGGGGACCGATCGGTGGTCTAATGGGTGCAGCGGCTGTTCACTTTGCAGGTAAGGCATCCAGCGGGGTTGTTAATTCACAAAGACAGGAAGCAATTTTTGCAGCTGGGTTTATAGCACTATGTGCAAAAATGGCCAAAGCAGATGGGATTGTAACTCGAGAAGAAATTAACGTTTTTAAAAAATCTTTCCGTGTTCCACCGAATGATGCAAAGCGTGTAGCATGGCTTTTTGACCAGGCCAAAAAGGAAATGGATGGCTATGAGGGTTATGCTAATCAGCTTTACTCAAATTTTTATAATCAACCGGCCGTTTTAGAACAAATCATTGATCTTCTTTTCCACATTGCTATGGCTGATGGTATCATGCACCCAGCTGAAATGGATTACCTTAATGAAGTAGCTCAAATTTTCATGATTTCTAAATCTGATTTCTCTAGAATTAGTGAAAGTCATATGGTGGCAGGTAAAAGTGATCCATATACTATTCTTGGAGTTTCTTATGATGCAACAGATAAGCAGGTTAAGTCAGCTTATCGTAAGCTCATAAAAGAGCATCATCCAGACCTTCTAATGGCACAAGGGGTGCCAGAGGAACTTATTGAAGTTGCTACTAATAAGATGGCTATAGTAAATAACTCTTACGATAAAATCTGCAAAGCGCGTGGTATTAAATAGAGGTAGGGCTTTATGTCAATAAGACACGGTATATTTGCATTGATTATATGTTCCATTTGGGGTGTTAATTTTACTGTAATGAAAATTGGCTTAATGCAAATGGATCCCTATTTATTTGGGTTCTTGCGTTTTAGTCTTGTTTTTCTCTTACTCCTCCCATGGTTGAAAATTGTTCCAGGAATGATGATTAAGTTGTTTTTACTTGGTAATTTAATAGGTGGTTTCCAGTTTGCGCTTGTGTTTCTTGCAATGGATATGACAAATCATGTCTCTGCTATGTCGGTGGTGGTGCAACTCAATATCCCTATCACGCTTATTATGGCACATTTTTTCCTTTTTGAACGGATGAGTTACTGGCGAACTTCTGGTGTTTTAATCTCTTTTCTTGGGGTTCTAATTATTACACTTGAGCCTGAAATATTAGAAGAGGGTATCGTAATAGTCATCGTTATTGGGGCAACAACTATGTACTCAATCGGAGTGATAATGATGCGAAAAATGGCGTCGATTAATGTTTTTCAAACTCAGGCTTGGGTTGCCTTTTTTAGTGTCCCCATTTTCCTAATTATGACACTAATCTTTGAAAGTGGTCAAGTTGAACAAATCTTTAATATAGACATTATAGGAATTCTAATGGTCCTATATACGTCCATACTTGCTTCAATTGTTGGGTATGGTGGTATTAATTATTTACTTAAGCTTTATCCAGTGACACTCATCTCACCATTTATGGTTAGCGTTCCTATATTCGCGACAATTGGATCAGTTATTTTTCTTGATGAGACTTTATCCTTTAAGTTTATTTTAGGGGCGTTGGTTACCCTAGTGGGACTTGGTATTATTCATTATCGTGATTGGCAGTTAAAAAGACATTTGAAAGTAATAATTAATGAAGGTGCTTAATTCAGCAAATTTTGACAATCGATCTGCAACAAAAATAAAATACCTTATTATGCATTATACTGGAATGATTAACGGTGATGATGCGCTTGAAAAACTCTGTGATCCAAAATCTAAAGTAAGTGCGCATTATCTAATTGAAGAGAATGGTGAGGTTTATCAGTTAGTAAATGAAGAAAAAAGGGCTTGGCATGCCGGTGTTGCAAGATGGGAGGGTGACGAAGATATTAATGATATTTCGATAGGAATTGAGATTGTTAATTCGGGGCATGCTTATGCGGGCTATGAAAGCATATATAAGGGTTTCCCTGAAGTTCAAATGACCCAGGTTGTTAGTTTGGCTCAGAAAATTATTGATAGGCATAAAATAAAGCCACACTACGTTTTGGGTCACAGTGATGTTGCGTGGCGTAGAAAAATTGATCCAGGCGAATTATTTGACTGGAAAAAACTTTCTCAGAATGGTGTGGGGAGCTGGCCAAAGAGTAGGTTATTAGAGGTGGATATTAAAGTAGATCTAAGTGATTTTTTAAGAAAGTTAAAAACTTTCGGCTATGATGTTGATTTTGAAAAGGATCCATCAGGAATTATCACCGTGTTTCAGCGACATTTCAGACAAGATAATATTGATGGTCAGTTAGATAAGGAAACGATGTGGCGGCTTTTGTCTCTAGTTGAACAAAAATTAGTTAATATTAGGCTTTAAATTATTTTCACCGTGACGTGCATTTTGTTTGTCTGCAATTAAACCTTCTGGCAGGGGATCAATTAAATCACCTGTATTAGGTCCTGCGGGACCATTTTTAATAACTGCAGGCTTTTCTGAACATCCATTCAATAAAAGGAAAGATATAATTATGGTTGTAGCAGTAAATAACTTTGAATTTCTAGTCATGTAAAATATTCTATTTTTTTGGTTAAAATATGAAAGTAATCTGCCTTAGATTTAAGCTTAATACCAGTAAAAAAGGTAATTTTTATATTTTAATACTTTTATCTGTATTAAGTAAATTAGGGTCTATGGATATGTGGTTGGGAAAGGTATTATAAGAAAACACGTTTTATCGAAGTTAAGAATAAACAATTTACTCAAAAATATCTAAGATTATTAATTTAGATAATAGCTATTCAAATACTAAAATCTTGCTTTTAAAGATACTTCTGGGGTAAATAAGGTCTTGTCAGATGGCTGGAAGATCGCTGCTGTATTTTTATGAATACAGGAGAGGAAAGTCCGGGCACCACGGAAGAGCAGTGCTGGTTAACGACCAGCGAAGGTAACTTCAGGGAAAGTGCCACAGAAAGTAAACCGCCAGCCGAGGCTGGTAAGGGTGAAAGGGTGCGGTAAGAGCGCACCGCCTTTTTGGTGACAGAAAGGGCATGGTAAACCCCACTGGGTGCAAAATCGAATAGGAACGACTGGCTTTGGCCACTTATTTTTTCGAAGTGTCGTTCGGGTTGATTGCAAGAGGCTGTTGGTAACAATAGCCCTAGATGAATGATCTTACAGGTGGGTAACCACCGGACAGAACCCGGCTTATAGGCCATCTGACCTTTTTTAGTTTAGTACTAAATTCTTTTCTGTGGATTTGCTTTAACTTCATTGGTAACATTCTAAAAATCATAAAAATTATAAGAAGGTATATAGAATGTACTTATTTCGGAATATGATGATTGTTTTGACGGTTGTAAGTATATTTTTACTTCCAGCGATGGCGGCTAGTCTTACAATTAAACAAATTACGGAAAATGATAATCTTAACGGATCCGTTCCAGGTGGGCTTAAATTTTCTCCAGACGGAGCGCGTGTGACATTTTTGCGGAGTAGTGCAGGAGATGAACGGGTTCTTGATTTGTGGGAATATAATGTTGCTGATAAAATATCTCGTCTTTTGGTTAAGGCAGCTGACATTACAGGCGGAGAAGAGCAATTATCTGAAATAGAACGTGGCCGTCGGGAACGAATGAGAATAACCAATCGTGGAATTATTGATTTTTCTTGGTCGAAGAACGGTAAGAAAATACTGTTTCCATTGGGCGGCGATCTTTATGAGTATTCTCTTAAAAGTAAATCTACTAATCGTCTTACTAATAATGAAAAATATGAGTTTGATAGTCGTTTTTCTCCCCAGGGAAACTATATATCTTACATTGAAAATAATAATATTCACATTGTAAATGTAAAGAGCAAAGTTCATCAAATGATGACCTCTTCTTCATCACCAACCGTCAAAAATGGTGTGGCAGAATTTGTAGCCATGGAGGAAATGGATCGGGATACTGGATATTGGTGGTCTGGCGATGAAAAATATATAGCCTACATTCAATTTGATGAAAAAAATATTGATGAGCGCGGCCGTTACGAAGTTATTCGCGATGGGTTCAGGGTTCTAAAGGAGAGATATCCTCGCGCTGGAACTAATAATGTTACAGTCAAACTTGGTATTTTGGAGGTGGCATCAGGGCAAACAAAATGGATTAATTTGGGTGACAATGAAGATATATATTTGCCACGTGTTTCGTGGATTCCCAATAGCAGTGGTATTTTTTATCAAATTCAAAATCGAGATCAAAACCGACTGGACCTCATTTATGCTGATGCTAAAACCTTAAAAAAAAGAACAATACTTATTGAGCATTCTAAAACGTGGATTAATTTGAACCATGGCTTAAAATTTATCAAAAATGGTAAAGAGTTTTTATGGCAATCAGAACGAACGGGATTTAATCACATATATCATTACAAATCAGATGGTAAATTGATTAATCAACTTACTGACGGTGAGTGGGTTGTAAATGGCTCAGTAAAATTATCAGATAATGAAATTTATTTTTCAGCTAACGCAGACGACTATCTAGAGAGACATTTATATAAAGTGCCACTGATAAGCGATAAACAATTAAAACCAAAGAAGGTTTCAACGCGGAAAGGTTGGCATACTATTAGCTTTCCGGACGGAGGAAATAATTATATAGATCGCTTTTCTTCAATCGATCAACCTACACAAGTCTCGATACATAATATAAGTGGTGAGCGAGAATTATGGATCGAGGAAAATAAAATTGATAATGACCATCCTTATTCTGCTTATTTGGATCAGCATATTAAACCTGAGTTTGGTAAAATAAATAATAAGCATGGTGATGAGTTGCATTACCGCATGTATAAACCAAAGAATATGGAATCCGGTAAAAAATATCCAGTAATATTTGCTCTTTATGGCGGACCAGGATCACAGTTAGTAAGAAATATTTGGGGTAATCCCCTGCATCAGGTTTGGGCACAGGACGGATATGTTGTTTTTACACTCGATAATCGTGGCACCGGTAACAAAGGTACTAAATTCGCGGGCGCGCTTTACCGTCATTTGGGTGAGGTAGAGGTTGAAGATCAAGTTGTGGGCGCTAATTACCTAAAAACACTTGATTTTATTGATGGTAATAAAATTGCAATACAGGGGCATAGCTATGGAGGCTACATGGTCCTAATGAGTATGTTTAAGGCTGCTGATATTTTTAAAGTTGGGGTTTCGGGAGCGCCAGTAACAGACTGGAAACTTTATGATACCCATTATACTGAACGTTTTCTTGGACACAGCAATAGTGATGAGATTTTATATGAAAAAAGTAGCGTTTTTCCCTACATTAATGGCTTAAAGGGGAAACTTCTCATTTTACATGGATTAGCTGACGATAATGTTCTTTTTAACCATACTAGTATGTTAATTGATGAGCTGCAGCAGCGTGCTATACAGTTTGATTTTATGGCTTATCCTGGACAAACCCACCGTCTGGGAGCAGACAAAATGCGACGAAGGCATGTTTATGAAACTCAAAAAAGATATTTTGATGATCATCTTAAATAGTTACTAATCTATTAATTAGATTATTTACTTTTTCAACTAATCGTTGGTTATTGAAACCATGTCTCTCATGTTTTCCGATTCTTATTATTTGTTGCATAATTTTAATATTTTAGCATGATTTACTCACTAAAACCCATTTCACAGCTTTTTTATTATTGTGTATTTTTCTGTGAAAATATTCTTATATTTATGACGTAAAATATTGAAAATAAATGATAATATTAGTTTATAGAGATAAATAAATGAGGTATTAATGCCATTTAATGAATATTAAATTCCATTGACGGGCATTAAAACCCATGTTATTCCATTTAAAGGATAAAAGTGGGAAAATAACCCTCATTAAGCTAATTTTTTTATTAATAATATTTTGGACGATAATATGCCGTTATTTATGTCGAAATATACTAACAAGGTGGATGGGAAGGGTCGGGTCTCTGTTCCTGCTCAATTTCGTGCTTCACTGCCTTCTGGTTTCCAAAAATCTATTGTTATGTATCAGGCTGTAAATCATGAGGCAATTGAATGCTGTGACCTTCTTCATATTGAAAAAGTGAATGATAGTCTTGAGGGGTTTGCCCCTTATTCTGACGAGCATGATGAATTTAGCCTTGCTCTCATGTCGGGGCTTACTGAGTTGTGTTTTGACGGTAACGGGCGCATTATTTTACCTCAAGAGCTTATGGAATATGCAGGAATAACGAACTTTGCTACATTCGCAGGTAAAGGTAAAACTTTTCAAATATGGGAGCCGGGAGCCTTCAAACTTGAGCTAGATATAGCGCGACGTAAAGTTAAAGAGAAAAAGGATCTTTTAAGATTTAGATTAAATAAAACTGAGAGGATAATTAAGGATGAATCTTAGTTCTCTTGGCCAACAAAACTTAAATGTTCTAGACCATACGTCAGTTATGCTTAATGAAGTTCTTGAAGCCCTTAGGCCGAGTAACGAGGGGGTATATATCGATGGGACCTTCGGTGCCGGTGGATATAGTCGGGCGATACTTGAGCAAGGGACTTCTATGTTATGGGCTATCGACCGTGATCCAACGGTGATTACTGCGGCTAGTCCTATTGAAAATGAATTTAAGGGAAAATTTCAACTTCTTCAGGGTTGCTTTTCGAACATGGAAAAAATTCTTAAAGAAAACGGTGTAAAATACGTAGATGGCATTGTCCTTGATATTGGTGTTTCTTCTATGCAACTTGATCAAGCTGAAAGAGGTTTTTCATTTATGAGAGACGGCCCATTGGATATGCGGATGGGTCATGAGGGTCAAACAGCTGCTGATGTAGTCAATAAAATGGACGAAGAAGAGCTGGCAAATATTATTTTCCGCTATGGTGAAGAACGTGCATCGCGACGAGTGGCGCGAGCAATTGTCGA
>CAJQRG010000078.1 GCA_905612225.1 Emcibacteraceae bacterium
TTTCTTGAATACGATCAACGGAGACTATGTGTTCTTCATCACCTACTTTAAACAAGGTAACCCCCTGAGTATTGCGACCCGCCACCCGAACATCATGAACGGGTACTCTGATTAGGCGGCCATTGTCGGTTACCATCATCAACTGATCCTTTTCATAAATAGGGAACGCAGCAATAACCTCGCCGTTCCGATCCGAAGTTTCAATATTAATAATACCACTACCACCCCTACCCGTTACTCTGTATTCATAAGACGATGTCCGTTTACCATATCCATTTACGGTTATACTTAGAATAAACTCTTCCCTCTCTTCAAGAGCGACTAATCGTTCAGCGTCAATTTCAGTTGGTTTTTCAGGTTCTTCGCCACGACGCTTCGCCGCCGCATATCGGAGGTAAGCAACTTTTTGCTCTTGCTCCATATTAACATGATGCATAATCGACATTGAAACAACTTCGTCACCGTCTACTAACTTAATACCTCTAACACCATCTGAGTTTCGTCCTTTAAAGAGCCTTACTTTGGTAGCAGGGAAGCGAATACATTTTCCACCTTTGGCTGCTATTAATACGTCATCTTCCTCTGAACAAGCAGATACACCAATTAACCTATCACCCTCTGATAACCTAATAGCAATTTTTCCGTTAGCGCGAACATTTGAAAAGTCTGACAACAAGTTACGCCTTACATTACCCTTAGACGTAGCAAAGATTGCATGGAGCTCACTCCAACTTTCTTCATCTTCAGGAAGAGGAAGAATGGTTGAAATGGTTTCTCCTTGCTGAAGCGGCAATAAGTTAATTAATGCCTTACCTTTTGATGTCGGTGATCCAAGAGGCAGCTTCCAGACTTTAAGCTTATATACTTGACCAAAATCACTAAAGAAAAGGATCGGTACGTGAGTATTAGATACAAATACGTTACTAAGAACATCTTCTTCTTTAGTAGTCATTCCGGAACGACCTTTACCGCCACGGCGTTGTGCCCTGTATGTGTCAAGCGCAACTCTTTTGATGTATCCGGTAGTTGTTACAGTAACAACCATATCTTCAACTTGAATAAGGTCTTCATCTTCAAAACCAAAAGCATCCGCTGCGAACTCAGACCGACGCGGGTTAGCAAATTCCTCCCTATAAGCAACAAATTCACTACGCATAATACTATAAAGGCGTTCACGACTACGAAGAATATCAATAAAATCTTCAATTTTTTCGGAAAGTTCCTTTAGTTCACCACCAATATCCTCACGACCTAAAGCAGTAAGGCGGTGAAGTCTAAGTTCAAGAATGGCTCTGACCTGTTTTTCAGAGAGTTTGTACTTACCATCAACAATCATACGACCCGGTTCGTTGATCAGCTCAATATAGTCAGAAACATCAACAGCGTCCCAATCTTCTGCGAGGAGCGCCTCCCTAGCTTCAGCAGGATTGGTTGCCTTACGTATCATTGCTACAATTTTATCTAAATTGTTCACAGCAATTACCAATCCAACAAGTAAGTGGGCCCGATCACGGGCCTTACCAAGTTTAAATTTAGTACGACGAGTAATTACCTCTTCACGGAAACGAATAAACTGCTCAATAATATTATGTAGATTTAACACTTGTGGTCGCCCACTGCAAAGTGCAAGCACATTAGCACCAAAGCTAGTTTGAAGCGGCGTAAAGCGGAAAAGTTGGTTTAGCACTACATCAGAAACCGCATCACGCTTTATTTCAACGACTACCCGAACACCATCTCGGTCACTTTCATCACGAAGATCAGAAATACCCTCAATTTTTTTACTTCGCACACAATCAGCGATGTTTTCGATCATACGCGACTTATTGACTTGATATGGAACTTCCGTAATGACAATTGCTTCACGTCCCGGCTTAAATTCCTCTATATGAGTTCTGCCTCGCATAACCACAGAACCACGCCCAGTCATTTCTGCAGATCTCGCTCCAGCCCCACCCATAATAAATCCACCAGTTGGAAAATCAGGACCCGGCACAATTTCTACCAGCTCCTCAAGACTTATTTCAGGATTATCCACATAAGCGCAGCAGGCATCAAGCACCTCACCAAGGTTATGAGGTGGAATATTTGTTGCCATACCAACCGCTATACCCCCAGCACCATTAACGAGCAAGTTAGGAAAACGTGCAGGAAGCACTGTTGGCTCGTGTTCACTTTCATCGTAGTTTGCCTGAAAGCTCACGGTATCTTGATCTATGTCTTCCAATAAACCA
>CAJQRG010000079.1 GCA_905612225.1 Emcibacteraceae bacterium
TTCAGTGCGTCGGTGAGCGGGTTATATGGGAAGTGATCTTTCTTGTAAACAGTTAAAATAAAAAAATATCATTTTTAATTAACAGACCATATAACTAGTCAAAAATCAAAGCCTGCTACTCCACTTTTTAACCCTTGAAAATCATAAAAACACCCCAACAAAGAATCCCTTAGAAAACCAGAATAGCTAGGTATAATTTATTATGAACGTTATTAGTGGAGCTTAAAGCCATAAGCCGAATTAGATGAAAGGTAATTATAATATATCTTATTACTGGATCAGCTTACCTAGGTCACTTAAAATTAATAATTAAATAAAGTAACTCTTGATTTCATTACCAGTCTTTTTTAAAACAAATTTCAGTTATACTAACCAAATAGTTATCGTTAATAATTCCTAAACTGTGAGAGGACCAGAACATCATAGAATATATACTGCATACATGTAGGTACTATAAACGTTATTTTTATATTGGTTCTTTTTTTATCCTTAGCCTTGTCCTAGGTTTAAGTAATTTTTTTTCTACCCCGAAAGAAATTATTCCCACAACCCCAAATAAAATTATTGTTGAAAAAATAAATACTTCCCTTTCGTCAAATATACTCAACTCGCCTAATAAACAAACGAAACCCTCTGGCTTGATAGAAAAAAATAGTAGTAAAACTTTTTTGAAAGAAATTGAAATTAAGTATGGGCAAGGTCTAATGGACGCCCTATTAGATAGTGGCGCATACAACGTTGATGCATTTAACGTCATTAATAGCTTAAAAGATCATTTCGATGCACGTAAGATTCAAGTTGGACAAAAATTAAATCTTTATTATTTGTCCAACGGCAATATTGATCGACTTGAAATGAAAAAAGATTTCGACAACCTTATTATTGTTCAAGGAAAAGAAAAAAATTATGGCAGTACAAACGTTTTCCTCCCAAGCCAAGTTATTACTAGACACACATTCGGCTTCATAGACGACAGTCTTTTTCTCGCCGCGCAAAGAAAAGGCCTACCTCAAATTATTATTGCCAACCTAATTCGTATATTTAGTTACGATGTTGATTTTCAACGTGAAATCCGCAAAGGCGATCAATTTGAAGTTTTTTATGAACGTAAGTTGTCAAAGGACGGGCGCAGTGTCCAAGAGGGAAATATATTATTTGCTAAACTTACTCTAAGTGGAAAGGAAATTAGTCTTTTTCGCCATACACCATCAAAAGGGGGGTTTGTAGATTATTTTCATGAGGATGGACAGAGCTCAAAACGAGCCTTAATGAAAACACCTATCGAAGGGGCGAGGCTTTCATCCTATTATGGGAACCGTAAACATCCCGTGCTTGGTTATAATCGTATGCATAAAGGTCTGGATTTTTCCGCTCCCACCGGCACACCTATAATGGCTGCTGGTGACGGTGTCGTTGAACGAGCGAGTTGGTACGGTAGCTTTGGTAACTACCTACGTATACGGCACAACGGGACGTATAAAACCATTTATGCTCACATGAGTAAATATGGTCGTGGAATAAAAAAAGGTGTGCGAGTTCAACAAGGTCAAATTGTTGGATATGTCGGCGCTACCGGCAGGGTTACTGGCCGCCACTTACACTATGAAGTTTATATGAATGGCACGCAGGTCAACCCACTTACACTCAAAATTCCGTCGGGTATCAAGCTTAAGGGCGAAGCATTCCAAAAATTCAAAGTTGTAATTGAAAAGACAAATCAGATGATTAAGGAGATTAAGTCTCATATTCTGTTAACTCGGGAGATTACCTAAGGCCTTGCACTGATTAGAAAAGGATGATTTAAATATCTCAGCGCCTACTGAGAATAGGTAAATTACACGGAAGCAGTCTCCATTTCAATGCCTTCAGCTCCCGCCGTAACATGAACTGTTTGGCCATTCATGAGTTTACCAGAGAGAATCATATTAGCTAGCCCATCCTGGACATGTTTCTGGATCACACGCTTGAGAGGTCTGGCGCCGTAGATAGGATCATAACCAATATGAGAAAGCCAGTCTTGGGCGCTTTGATCAAAATCAAGGGTTATTTTACGGTCCTCAAGACGTTTTTTTAATTCAGAAAGTTGAATATCAACAATTGCGTGCATATGCTTTTCAGCAAGACGGTGAAACAGGGTTATTTCATCAAGACGGTTAATAAACTCTGGCCTAAATGAGGCTCTAACCACATCCATAACATCATCATGCACTTCATCCACATTGTCCTCAAAGCCGAGAGAAGCGAGAATGTCACTCCCAAGGTTTGATGTAAGGATGATTAACGTATTGGAAAAATCAACCGTGCGACCCTGGCTGTCCGTAAGGCGACCGTCATCCAACACTTGTAATAATATATTAAATACGTCGCCGTGCGCTTTTTCAATCTCATCAAACAATACTACTTGATATGGCCGCCGCCGCACAGCCTCGGTAAGCACTCCACCTTCTTCGTAACCGACATATCCGGGTGGAGCGCCAATTAGACGAGATACTGCGTGTTTCTCCATAAATTCGGACATATCAATTCGGACCATCGCAGTCTCATCATCAAAAAGATATTCGGCGAGAGCTTTAGTCAGTTCTGTCTTGCCAACACCCGTTGGGCCCAAGAAAAGAAACGAACCTATGGGCCGGCCTTGTTCTTGAAGACCTGCACGAGCACGACGCACAGCTGCAGAAACAACCTTAACCGCCTCATCCTGGCCAATAACACGGCGACCAATATTTTCTTCCATGCCCATGAGCCTATCACGCTCCCCTTCAAGAACTTTGGTTATAGGTATCCCAGTCCAACGGCTAACCACGGCAGCGATATCACTTTCAGAAACCTCTTCCTTTAAGAGCTGGTTTTCTGGTGCTTCCACGTCCTTAACCACCTTTAATTTTTCTTCCAGTTCTGGAATTTCGCCGTAAGTCAGCTCACCGGCTCGAGCAAGGTTTCCAGAGCGTTGCGCTTGTTCAAGCTCCATACGTGCAACATCAAGACGTTCTTTTATTTTCTGATCGCCTTCAATACGATCTTTTTCTATTTGCCACCGTGCGGTAAGGGTGGTTGAACTTTCCTCAAGTTTGCTAAGTTCCTTCTCAAGACTAGTAAGGCGGTCCTTTGAGGCTTCATCTTTTTCTTTCTTGAGGGCCTCACGTTCGATTTTCAATTGGATAATTCGCCGGTCAAATTCATCAAGTTCGGAGGGCTTGCTATCAACTTCCATCTTAATTTTAGATGCGGCCTCATCCATCAGATCAATTGCCTTATCAGGCAAAAAGCGGTCATTAATATAACGGTTTGAAAGGGTTGAAGCGGCAACAAGCGCACTATCTTTAATACGAATACCATGATGGAGTTCGTACTTTTCTTTTAATCCGCGCAGGATTGAAATGGTATCAGAAACCGTCGGTTCTCCGATGAAAACAGGCTGAAAGCGTCGTTCTAATGCGGCATCTTTTTCAATATATTTTCTATATTCGTTAAGAGTAGTTGCCCCAATACAGTGCAAGTCACCACGAGCCAAAGCTGGTTTTAGAAGATTTGAGGCATCCATTGATCCTTCGGAGGCCCCTGCGCCAACAATTGTGTGCAACTCATCAATAAATAGAATAACTTCCCCTTCAGCGGCAGAAACTTCGTGCAAGACGGCCTTAAGGCGTTCCTCAAATTCTCCCCGGTACTTCGCACCAGCCACAAGAGCTCCCATATCCAAAGACATAATACGTTTCTGGCTGATTCTATCGGGTACATCCCCATTTGCGATCCGCAACGCAAGGCCCTCTGCTACAGCTGTTTTACCAACGCCGGGTTCCCCAATCAAAACTGGGTTATTTTTAGTGCGGCGAGAGAGAACCTGAATTGTACGGCGAATTTCTTCATCGCGGCCGATCACTGGGTCTAGCTTACCCTCACGAGCCACCTCGGTCAGGTCACGAGAGTACTTTTTAAGAGCACCATAACTGTCCTCCGCACTTGCCGAACTCGCAGCGTGCCCTTTACGGATTTTATTAATAGCACCATTTAACTTTTGCGCGGTGAGACCTGCTTTTTTTAAAATATTTGCTGATTTACTCCCTGAAAGAAGGGTAAGAGCGAGCAATAAACGCTCAGCTGTCACATATTCATCCCCCGCTTTTTTTGCCAGTTCCGACGCACTATCAAAAAGCTTAGCCGTGTTTGTATCTACATAGAGCTGATTGGCTCCATCGCCATTGACTTTGGGATAACTTTCTATTTCTTTGGCCGTACTCACACGGGCTGCACCTGCGTTAGCGCCAGCGGCACTGATTAAATTACCGCACAGGCCCTCCTCATCATCTAGCAGTATTTTCAAGATGTGCTCGGGGGTAAATCTTTGGTGGCTTTCCCTTAGGGCAAGGTTCTGAGCTGACTGAATAAACCCCTTGGTTCTATCGGTAAATTTTTCAAAATTCATTATTAAAAACTCCAAAAATAATACTAACTGTCTTTTAATACAAACAACATATAGTGTGATATTTTAGCACCACAAGGGAGACAAGATAATGTTATGATATTAAAAGTTATTTTTTATAGAGCTACTCAGCTACTTCTTCTTTTATCTTGCGAGGCTTTCGGACCCGCCTCGTCTTTTGTTTCTGTTTCGCAGCTTCTTCTACCAAATCTGGATTATGCTCAAGGCTGGTATTATTTTCTCTATTCTTAGGGCTGAGATTAAGTGTAGACGTCTCCTCTTCGTTGGCTTCTGTTACTTTCTCTTTAGAACAATCATCATCCTTTAAAAGCCTAATCTCTTCATCAGCTATTGGAACCACATTTATATTTTTTTTCGCTTCTTCCTGTTGTTTTTTTTGTTTCTCACTTTCACGCTCGGCCTGCTGCGCCTGCTGTGCTGCTTCTGCTGTAGCAAATTCAGAATGGAGGGAAAAGTAGTGGTGAGCATACTGACCATAGGCTTCAGATTCGGTTCTATCCCTTGTCCTATTTTCATAGGCAAGAGCTAGATACCTTTCATGAAGCTGTTTAACATTCCCACGAATTTTTCCAGCTGGGCCATAACTATCAACCTGCTTGCTTGAGGTTAATGGCTGCCGAGACTGATTATTGGGCGTCCCCTTACGCCCGCCACGGGCATTTTGGTTTCTGCCTCGACTATGCGGTTTGTTATTTTGCCGCCCAGGGCGGTTATTTGGCCGGGAGTTTTGATTTGGGTTCATAAAATATCTTATTAAATTAGTAGGCTTTGATCAACAGATGACCCCAAGGGTCTTAACTGTCTCAAGCACGGTTATATCTAAAAATTTTGAAGTTCTTACTGAATTTTTTTTTCAGTACCTACGCCTTCTATCTGCGTTAAAGAGACTTTAACCTGCAAAAGTGAAAATGCCAAGCAGCTTTTTTATTTTATCAATAAAAACTTTATTTTTTAATTAACAAGCACCTGTCTCGTCCGGCTAAATCCTGATGAATTACAATGTTACTAAAGCCGTGACGCAAGAATATTTTTTCAACATCCCTAGCTTGTCTATAACCTATTTCCAAAATAATTTTAGCATCCTGAGCCATGAAGGCCTCTATTTGTGAGGCTATCTTTTCATAATCATCGAGACCTTCAGGACCAGAAAAAAGTGAAGTTTTCGGTTCATGATCTCTTACTTCAGCAGCCAAGTCATCTTTTTCTTTAAGGCCAATATAGGGAGGATTTGAAATAATAAGATCATATTTTTTATTTTTATGAAGGTTCTCTGTCCAATCACTTAGGATAAAACTTGCTCGCTCTGTTAGTTTAAGACAAAGAGCATTATCTTTTGCTACCTTGAGGGCTTCTTTTGATATATCCGTGCCCAGGCCAGATGCGTTCACCAATTCACAAAGCAGGGTCAGCATCAAGCAACCCGTACCAGTCCCTAAATCTAAAATATTAAGCCCTATCTGCTTATCAAATCCAGTTGAAAGCGCTACTTGGATCAATGTTTCACTGTCGGGTCGCGGGGTAAGAGTGTTGGGAGTGACTTTAAATAGTCGACCCCAAAACTCTTTTTCACCAAAAATCTGTGACATAGGCACCCGCAGGAGACGTTGACTTACTAACTGCCTAACAACAGTATAATCCTCCTCGGAAATCAACTTATTTTTATCAATAGCATAGTTAATTTGATCAAGGTTTAAAACATGAGAAATAAGAAGTCTAGCGTCCAGCTTCGCTTCATCAATACCGACAAAATCTAATTCTCTCTCTATCTCTAAAGAGAGATTACGTAAAGTTACCAATTAGTTTTCCAAAGCAGCAAGTTGCATAGCCTGATTCTCAGTTATTAGTGCTGTTATCACCTCTTCCAAACCCTCCCCTGCAAGAATTTGTTCAAGTTTATAAAGAGTAAGATTAATGCGATGATCCGTCATACGTCCTTGAGGAAAATTATAGGTGCGGATACGTGCAGATCGGTCTCCTGACCCTATTTGGTCTTTTCGGTCCGCAGAACGTTCCGCATCACGAGTTTCTTTTTCAGCCGCATAAACTCGAGACATAAGAACCTTCATAGCCTTTGCTTTATTTTTATGTTGAGATTTTTCATCCTGCTGCTGAACTGTTATACCTGTAGGTACATGAACAATACGCACCGCACTGTCAGTGGTATTCACAGATTGGCCCCCCGGACCACTCGCCCTAAAAATATCGATTCGCAAGTCTTTATCATCAAGTTTAATATCAATTTCTTCAACTTCAGGCATTACAGCAACAGTAGCAGCCGAAGTATGAATTCTTCCTTGCGTTTCTGTTTCAGGCACGCGCTGTACACGATGGCCTCCTGCCTCATACTTTAGTTTAGCAAAAACTCCTGGGCCGCTAACTGATGCTATTGCTTCTTTAAAACCTCCTGCATCGCTTGAAGAAGTGCTCATTATTTCAAAACGCCATCCTTGTATTGTGGCGTATTTTTGATACATCCTAAAAAGGTTGCCCGCAAAAAGTGCTGCCTCATCACCGCCCGTACCTGCACGAATTTCGAGCATAGCATTCTTATCATCATCGACATCTTTTGGAAGCAACATTAATTGAACCTGATGCTCCATATTAGGAATTTTACCTTTTAGTTCCTGCAGCTCCATTTCAGCAAGGTTACGCATATCTGCTTCAGTGTCTTCAGCTGTTATAATTTCAGCCAGATCCTGAATCTCAACAATTAAGTCTAGATAATTTCGTGCTTTTTTTACAACTGGTGTCAAATCACTATATTCGCGAGAGATTTTAACAAAGTCTTCTGAGCTCAGTTCTTCACCGCCGGACATCATATGCTCCAGCTCTTCATGACGGGTAATAAACTGTTCTAATCTGTCCCGGGGGATCATAATTTTTTTTCTTTCAAATAATCTGCAAGCTTAAGTAGGGAAATTTCTTCCTGGCTTCCTTGGTCAAGGTTTTTAACCATAGCCACAGAGCGCGCAATTTCATCCTCACCAATTAAGATGGCGAACCGAGCGTTTTGCTTATTAGCACGTTTCATGCGCTTCCCAACGTTCCCTTTGTAGGCCATATCAACTACAATATTAGCCCTTCGCAAATCATGCGCAATCTTCATGGCCACCGTCTGAGATATATCCCCAACAGGCACTATAGCTACTGGACGGATGTGTTTTGTAATTAAATCATTGGCAATTAGTTCCGCCATTCGCTCCATTCCTGAAGCCCAGCCTACTCCCGGTGTTTTTGGACCTCCCATCATTTCGACCAAACCATCGTATCGACCACCAGCAAGCACAGTACCCTGAGCACCAAGCTGATCTGTTGTAAATTCAAAGGCTGTATGACCGTAGTAATCAAGTCCGCGAACTAAGCGATCATTTACATGGTAATCAATACCAAGGCCTTCCAGGCCTTCTCTAACTTCAGTAAAAAATACTTTGCTAGTATCATTATAATATTCACTAATGCGCGGCGCCATTTCTATAAGCGATTGATCCCCCTCATCTTTGCTATCAAGTATCCGCATAGGATTCTTTTCAAGTCTGATAAGGCTATCTTCACTCAGTTTATCTCTATGTTGTGAAAAATATTGCACCAGTGCAGCACGATAGTTCTTACGACTTTCTTGATCACCAAGACTATTGAGCTCCAACTTGACGTGCTTCGCTATACCAAGTTCCATCAAAAGGTCTTGAGCAATTGCAAGTACTTCTATATCTGCTTGAGCTTCAGCAACCCCAATAATTTCTATATCCATCTGATGAAATTGACGCATACGGCCTTTTTGGGGTCGCTCATAACGAAATGTCGGCCCAAAGCTATAAAATTTACACGGTGTGGATTGCTGTAGGCCGTTAGAAATAAAAGCGCGAGCAATCCCAGCAGTAAATTCGGGGCGCAACGTGATCAGTTCCCCGCCTCGATCTTCAAATGTGTACATTTCTTTAGTTACAACGTCCGAAGTGTCGCCAAGGGTTCTTTTAAATGTTTCAGTAAATTCAAATAGAGGTGTATCTATTTGCTTATGGCTGTATCGCTCAGCCACAGATTTAAAAATTTCAAAAATAGTGCGAAACCTTAGAGACGTTTCACCTAGAATGTCATGTGTTCCACGTACCGGTTGAAGCCTCGCCACTTCTTTTCTCCTAAGAATTCATTATGAGTTTTGTTATTTATTTTGCTCAAGTTCAGCTGCTTTTGCCTCAACAAGATTAACAATATGTTCAATTATACCATCGTCGTCAATCTTATGGTCTGTAACACCGTTAAGATATATCATATGATTTCCATTACCACCGCCTGTAAGGCCAATATCAGTCTCCCTCGCTTCACCGGGGCCATTTACCACACATCCAATGATACTCAAGGAAAGCGGAGTCGAAATATGACTAAGTCTTTTCTCCAATGTTTCAACGGTTTTTATGACTGGATAGGCCTGGCGCGCGCATGATGGGCATGACACAATTCGTACGCCACGATGACGAAGATCAAGACTTTTAAGTAGATCAAAACCAACTTTTATTTCTTCGACCGGATCCGCAGAAAGTGAGACACGAATACTATCTCCAATGCCAGACCAAAGGAGCATCCCCATCCCAATTGATGATTTCACAGTCCCAGCCCGAAGGCCTCCCGCCTCAGTAATGCCTATATGCAAAGGGTAATCACATACATCAGCAAGGCCTTGGTAGGCCGCCACAGCAAGAAAAACATCTGATGCCTTAACGCTTATTTTAAATTCATGAAAATTATTATCTTCTAAAATTCTTGCGTGCTCAAGCGCACTTTCAATCATGGCGTCCGGACATGGTTCCCCATATTTCTCCAAAAGATGCTTTTCAAGCGACCCCGCATTTACACCAATGCGCATCGAACATCCATGATCTTTTGCCGCAGCAACAACTTCTTTTACTCGGTCCGCACTGCCAATATTTCCGGGATTAATACGAAGGCAAGCCGCACCAGCCTCAGCGGCCTCAATACCCCGTTTGTAGTGAAAGTGAATATCCGCAATAATCGGTACCTTCACATTTCTAACAATCTCTTTAAGCGCCGCGGTTGACCCCTCATCAGGACAGGACACCCTTACGATATCCGCCCCCGCATTTTCTAGTTCCTGAATTTGCGCTACAGTAGCAGCAACATCGGTTGTCAGAGTATTAGTCATAGACTGGACGCTAATCGGTGCATCGCCACCAACTGCTATACCTCCAACCATAATTTGGCGGCTTTTACGGCGAATAATATCACGGTAAGGACGTATACTCATATTAAAAATCCCGATCCTTTTTTTATTTAACCAAAATTTGATCAAAACACATTGAGGTGTTCCCTTTAATAACAAGGAGGGAGCCATTTGGAAAATAGTTTATTGAGAAATATTAATGAACCATAGAAAGTGCTAGTAAGTTTTCTTGTCCTAAAGCGATATTTTCAATGATTTCACCTTCACCCCCGAGAGCGGCCAGGGCCTTATCTTCAATATAAACTGAGGGTGCCCCAGCATTATTTGCCATTAAACTAACGCCTTCCATTTGTGGTATGATTAAATATTCTCCATTTGTAGGTATTGAATCCTCATATTATCACATCATTCTCTCTCGCAAAGGCTTCAAAATTACTACGAATACTTTGATTGGACAAACTCAGCAGCTCATTACCGAATCGCTCTGTATCGCCGAGGTTTAAGCTACGGATCATCATTTTAACTGGCCCGATTGCTGCGGGCGCTATTGATAGCCGCCTAAAGCCAATAGCAAGCAATGCTAAGGCACCAATGGTACTTCCTGCTATCTCCCCACAAAGTGTAAGTGGCACATTTTTTTCAGAACATTTATTAACAATAAACCGTAACATCTTTAATGAAGGCGGTGACAACGTATCATAACGATTGTTGAGTTTGGGATTTTCGCGGTCACTAGCATAAAAAAATTGCATCAGATCATTACTACCTACTGATATAAAGTCTACAAGGGGTAATAACTCATCGAGTTGCCATACAAGACTTGGTACCTCAAGCATTGTTCCTACTTTAATATCTATAGGCATAGGTCTATTGTTTCGCTGATGGCGGTTTAATTCTTTTTCTAGAATACCCTTAGCCCGCATAAACTCATCCACAGTAGTAATCATTGGAAACATTACACTAAGTGTCATTCCCGCTGCGGCTGTGATGAGCGCCCGGAGTTGGTATCTAAGGAGGCCCGGGCGATCAAGTCCAATTCTAATCGCACGCCAACCAATTGCAGGGTTTTCCTCACTATCGCGCTTTAAGAAAGATACCTCCTTGTCCCCCCCAATATCAAGAGTTCTAAACGTAACAGGCTTTTCACTAGCAGCATCAATAATTGACTTATAAAATTTTACTTGGGGGCGTACGCGTGGCAGGGTTTTACTAATCATAAACTGGAATTCAGTCCTAAATAGACCAACTCCAGAAGCCCCTGTCCTATGCATCCCTTCAATATCCATAGCAAGACCCCCATTGACAACCAACTCTATTTTAACATGGTCTTTAGTAATAGCGGGCTTATCAATCATGCCATCATAGCGCGCGAGCATTTTTTCTCTGGAAGCAATAGCATCACGGTAAGTTTCAAGGATCTCTGGAGGTGGCGCTATATAAACTTCCCCGTCCAGGCCGTGGACAATTATTTGAACTCCATCATCAATATCAAGAAGGCCTGCTTCCAACTGCCCAATCATTGGAATACCAAGTGCACGCGCCACAATAGAAACGTGAGATGTTTGAGAACCTTCCTGCAAGACCACCGCTTTAAGTTTTTCACGGTCATATTCGAGTAACTCAGCTGGTCCCATATTACGGGCGATAACCACCGCATTTTGGGGAAGTTCTTTTGATGCTGCTGTACCGGACTTTCCCATAAGGTGACGAATAAGCCGATTTGCCAAATCATCAAGGTCACTAAGACGTTCCTTGAAATAAGGATCCTCCGTCTTAATCATTTTTGATCTATTTTCAATTTGAATTTTTTGCACGGCCGCTTCTGCCGTCAAACCAGTCTCAATAGCACTCTCAATTTTGACACGCCAACCTTTATCAAGGGCAAAAAGCTTATAAACGTCTAATATTTCTCTATGTTCCCCATGATGAAGAATATCTTCTGCAGACATTATTTCATCAATTTGCACGAGCAACTTTTCAAACGCTTTACCAAGCCTCTCAAGCTGATAGTCATAGTCTTCAGAGAGATGTTGAATTATTTCAACCCGAGGCTCATGCATCACAGCAACCCCCTCCGCTAACCCCTCAGCAAAAACGGTTCCTACAAACCTGATGACGGCCCCACGGTCAATATCTCCGTCACTGTGTTCCTGAGTTGTGATCAGGTCACCGCTAACAACTAACTCGGCCAATACCATAGCTACAGTTTGCAAGGCCTCTTCTTCTTCTTCCAAATAATGTCGGCTAGCCTGGTTTTGAACAACAAGCACTCCTACGACCTTGCCGGTTCGAAGGATCGGCACGGCCATCATTGACTTATAGCTTTCCTCCCCCGTTTCAGGACGATAAACAAACTTAGGATGCTCTTGAGCATTACTCAAATTAAGAGATGCGCCTGTGGAAGCCACAAGGCCCACCAGTCCCTCGCCAACCTGAAGTCGCGTGTTGTGTACCGCTTCTAATTTAAGGCCTTCGGTTGCGAAAAGTTCAAGAACATCCCCACCGCGAATGAAATAGGCCGAACAAACTTCAACCACCATATTACTTGCGACCAGGTGCACAACCCTATTCAGGCGAACTTCCGCCTTATCTGCACTTGCCATTATTTCATGCAATTCCCGCATCAAGCGGCGAGGGGCATTCTGTCTGGGGGTCAATATATCCTCCCTGATCGGCTTATATTATTTAAGCTATTTGTTCTGCGGCCTGTTCTATGAGGTTCGCAATGATTTCAGAAACTGGTTGTATCTTTTTTACCATGCCTACACTTTGACCGGCCATTATTGAACCTCGTTCAACATCCCCGTCAATCACAGCGCTCCTTAATGCGCCCGCCCAATACCGTTCTATTTCAAGTTGGGCAGCGCCCATATCGAGCTTTCCCGAATTATATTTGTCGATAACTTCACGCTGAACATCAAGAAAATCTTCTGACGCAGCATTTTTAAGAGCGCGAACAGGAATTACAGGAAAGCGTTTATCAACTTGTACTGATACAGTAGCATCACGAGCATTACCACGCATAAAGATTTTTTTAAAATTTTCATGGGCGATGCTCTCATCCGAGCAAACAAACATCGTCCCAAGCTGGGCACCGGCAGCACCCATTTGTAAATATGAAGCCATAACCTCGCCACGACCAATGCCTCCAGCGACGAAAACAGGAACATCCTGAATATGTGGCAATATTTCCTGAGCAAGCACAGACGTTGATACAGGGCCAATATGACCCCCTGCTTCAGAGCCCTCAACAACAAGAGCATCGGCACCACTTCTGATAAGTTTTTTGGCAAGAATAAGAGCCGGTGAAAAACAAATTACTTTTGCACCACCATCCTTAATACGCTTTATCGAATCGCCTGTCGGAATTCCTCCGGCTAAGACAACATATTTGACATTGTGCGCAAGAGTCACGTCAATAAGTGCGTCAATATCAGGATGCATTGTGATTAAATTTACACCAAATGGTTTACTAGTTTTGGCAAATGTCTCTTCAATAACCTTAGATAGTAAGTCAGGTGTCATACTTCCGCAGGCGATTACACCAAATCCCCCTGCATTGGATATCGCGCTAACCAGGTTACTTTCTGAAAGCCAGCTCATAGCTCCTCCCATTATTGCATATTCAGTACCTAAGAAATCAGTTCCCTTTTTCCATAGCTGGTTTAATTTTTTAAGACCTTCAGTATTCATAATTAATTCCCGAATTTTATATTCTATTTACTATCAAGGCCGTACGCCGTGTGAAGCGAGCGGACCGCTAATTCTGTATATACAGCCTCGATAAGGACGCTGATCTTAATTTCAGATGTTGAAATTACTTGAATATTAATTCCGCGATCTGCGAGCGTTTCAAACATAGTTGCCGCAACGCCAGCATGTGACCGCATACCGACGCCGACCACTGATATTTTTGCCACATTCATATCTGTAATCAAATTTTTGAAATCGATATTCTCCGCTCCGTTCAGAATTTTTTCCACCTTTGTAGCATCATTTTCTGCGACCGTGAATGTTATATCGGTTTTACGGCCGCCCTCAGTTTCGTTTTGGATGATCATATCAACATTGATATTTTCATTAGCAAGCCTTTTGAAAACATCGCTAGCAATCCCTGGATTGTTTTTAACCCCAATCAGCATAACCTGTGCTTCATTTTTATCGAAAGTAATGCCACTTACAACTTTATTTTCCACAATTTCGTCCTCATCAATCAATAACGTTCCTGGTTTATCAGTAAAGCTAGAAAGTACCTGTACGCAAACTTTATGGTTCATTGCCATCACTACAGATCTTGTTTGCAGAACTTTTGCGCCTAACGATGCCATTTCAAGCATTTCTTCATAAGTAACTTTTTCAAGCTTTTGAGCCGACGGCACAATACGGGGGTCAGCCGTAAATACCCCATCAACATCTGTATAAATGTCGCACCGATCAGCGCCAATCGCTGCGGCAAGAGCAACCGCAGATGTATCAGACCCGCCACGACCCAATGTAGTTATTCTATTATCACTCGAAATACCCTGAAAACCTGCAATTACACAAACTGTCCCCTCCCTCAATCGTTCGTTAAGGGCTTTAATTTCTATTTCCTCAACTTGGGCAGCGCTATGAGCCTGGTTAGTTTTAAAAGGTATTTGCCAGCCAAGCCAGGACCGCGCAGGAACACCAATATCCTGCAGGGCTAAGGCAAGTAATCCCGATGTAATCTGTTCACCAGCAGAGACAACAGTATCATATTCGCGAGCATCGTGGAGTGGTGAAATTTCCTCAACCCATCCAACCAGTTTATCAGTGGTCCCGGCCATAGCCGAAACAAAGACAGAAACCTGATTGCCCTGGTCTACTTCTTTCTTAACTCTCCGGGCAACATTTCGGATGCAATCTAAGTTAGCAACAGATGTTCCGCCAAACTTCATAACTATTCGCGACATTAAAGCTTCTCGCATTGTCCATAGTGTACATTATTTATTTAAAATAAATTGTCCCGCGCAATACATATATGCTTATAGGTGCTTGAAGCAAGTGTGGACTTGTATATATTAGGTAAATATTTGAATTTTTAATGCTTGGAGAACGCTATGGAAGCTAGAAACACCACTGCACAGGCCAAATCCGTAAATCCTGATGAGATTGCACATTTTTCCTCAATGGCAGAGACATGGTGGGACCCAAACGGCCCATTTAAACCGTTACATCAGTTAAATCCAACCCGAATCGCATTTGTAAAGGAACAGCTATGTACTCATTTCAGGCTAGATTCCTTGTGTGAAAAACCTCTTAAGGGACTGCGAATTCTCGATATAGGCTGCGGCGGTGGATTGCTTTGCGAGCCAATAAGCAGGCTCGGCGCTGTAGTAATTGGAGCCGATGCTGCGGAGAAAAATATTAAAACAGCTCGTGTACATGCTGATCAAATGGGCCTTGATATTGACTATCGACATATCACAGCTGAAGAACTCGCTGCCCAGGGGGAAATATTTGACGCAATTTTAAATATGGAGGTAATTGAGCATGTCGCCGATATACCTTCTTTTCTTGGGGCGTGTAATCTCCTCCTAAGTCAAGAAGGGTGCATGACTCTTTCAACTCTGAACAGAACTATAAAATCTTGGGCGATGGCTATTGCCGGTGCGGAATATATATTACGCTGGCTACCAATAGGAACCCATAACTGGAAAAAGTTTCTAAAACCTTCGGAGCTTTCTTCTTATGCGCAAAAAAGTGGATTTAATATTACAGTTATTAAAGGTATGGTTTTTAATCCAATAAAATCATTGTGGTCACTACATGATCGAGATTTTTCCGTTAATTATGTCGCCTTGGCTATAAAGTCAGATAATGAGCGATAGAACCGAAAATCAACCCATGCGTATCTGGTCACCAGACAGTGACTATTTAGAAGAACGCCCCGTAACCAATGAGGTACCCGTCGCCATTGAATATAACTGTGTTACTTTTGCAGTTATGATGGCCTCGCCTAGCGACCTTACTGACTTTACCTACGGGTTCAGTCTGACCGAAGGTATTATTAAGGCTGAAAAAGATATTATATATGCTCAAATCAAAAAAGCCCCAAATGGACTAGTGGCCGCCATTGAAATTAACGCCAAGGCCTTCAATAATCTTGAAAAATATAACCGTGCGCTATCAGGCAGAACCGGATGTGGTCTTTGCGGAGTAGATAAGCTTGAACAGGCAGTAAAGCCCTTGGGGAAAATCATATCAAACTTCAAAGTTAAGGCCAAACAAGTTCATAAATCAATGCAGGGCATCAAATCACATCAACGCCTAAATAAAGAAACCGGAGCATTACATGCGGCAGCTTTCGTTAATGATGACGGTCAAATTATCGCTGTACGAGAAGATGTCGGTCGCCACAATGCCCTTGATAAGTTAATAGGTCACTTGATGCGTAAAAAAATTGATCCTACAAAAGGATGTGCTCTAATTACTAGCCGCTGCAGTTTTGAAATGGTTCAAAAGTGCGCCATCATTGGTATTCCGGTTATCGCAGCCGTATCCGCCACCACGGGGCTAGCCATTGACCTAGCTAAACAGGCCGGCATTAGCATAATAGCCTTCGCCCGCAAGGGAAGTATGAATATAGTGACTGATACAGAAAGTCGAATAATTTAAGAACTGCCTTGTGATAGTCTCTTTTTTGCCAAAGCAAGATCTTCTGGCGTATTTATATTAAAAAATGGATCCACTACATCAATCCATACAATTTGTGGTGGTGAATATTTTTCGATCCAACTCAACATTTTCCGCTCACCCTTATGAAGGGCACTTTCCACATCATTTAAAAGGTTGGTGTCCCAAAGCGCTAAAATAGGGTGAACCTGGCCCTGAGATTTTGCAACAACAATGGGATTAGACGAGTAGGCTTGAAGCCTGCTCACAAAATCCTTAGGTATAAATGGTGTATCAGCTGGCGCTGTTATTACTTTTGAAAAGCCTCTTTCTTTTGCTGTCTTTAAAGCCGTATAGATGCCGCCAAGGGGGCCCGCACCTTTTATTAGATCAGGGATAACTTCCAGAGAAGTATCAAGATCGTTTCGATTAGCATTAACAATGAGGCTATCTACTTGTGGAGATAAGCCATTGATCACATGATTAAGTATGCTAGTGCCACAAATTGAGAGTAGAAGCTTATCACCGCCAACCATTCGGCTCGAGGTACCCCCCGCAATAATAAAACCAATGGGTGCCGTGTTATATTGTGGTTTATTGATCATGAAATATCAACTGTCGAGCTTGTTTAAGCCCGGTACAGGAAGGATATCAATACCTTCTTCAAGCAACTCTTCGGTTTCACGAATAGTTGTTTCACCGTAAATACCACGCTTTTCACCCTCTCCAGCATGTATTTTGCGTGCCTCGTCCGCAAAATCATCTCCAACATATTCACAGGATTTTTCGACCTGCCTGCGGAATTTAGACATTGTATTATGCATATGATCAAGGGCGCGCTTAACATCATCCGCGCTAACTTGCTTGCTCGAATCAGAGTGGGCACTCACCGTAACTTTATGATCTTCGCTGTCCAGTTTAGACTGATAAGCTTCATTAATAGTCTCTCCCTTAGCTGAAATATTGGGCGACATTAATGATTTCGTAGTCTTAGTACAGCCACACAACGGGCACTCCACAAGATCGTTATCAATTTGCTCTTCATACGCTTCATTATTCTGAAACCATGCCTCAAAAACATGGCCGTCACTGCATTTTATATCAAATAAAATCATTATAATTTCTAACTGACTAAAGAATTAGTTAACCTTAAGGATAACTGTCTAAGATAATGTTTGTATAACAATATTTTTGTCATGGGTCAAAGACCCAATCCTATTTCTTGCCCTTACTACTAGCTTCATATTTATTTCGGCCACAGTAACCCCAATTTCATTACCCCCATCGCTGATAATAGTTCCCCAAGGGTCAACAATCAAGGAATGGCCATAGGTCCTACGACCATTCGTGTGTTTACCACACTGTGCTGGAGCAAAAATAAAGGCTCCGTTTTCAATAGCACGAGCGCGAAGAAGCGCGTGCCAGTGGGCTGCCCCGGTTTGCTGCGTAAAGGCTGCAGGGACAGTAAGCATAACGGCGCCGGCATGAGAAAGCGCTCGATAGAGATGAGGAAAACGAAGATCATAGCATATTGAAAGCCCAACTTTCCCCCACGGTAGATTAGCTACCGCCGCCTCTGTTCCTGCTTCATAAACGCTTGATTCCCTGTATGCATCTTCTCCCGGCAAATTGACATCAAACATGTGAATTTTATCATAGGTAACTATTTTTCTACCTTCTGGCGAAAAAAGAAAGCTTTTATTAGTGGCTTTTTTACCCACCTTGATAGCAATTGATCCAATGAGCAGCCATACTCCCAGCTCTTTGGCCAGCGAAGCAAAGTACCGCCAAGAAGTATCTTTTTTTTCAGTAGATATTTTCTCCAGAGCCTGCTTTGATTCAAAATCAAGTAGCGTGGTCATCTCAGGGGTCAAAATAAATTCCGCTCCTTGCGAAGCCGCTTGCCGAATAAGTTTATCAGCCACGCGTATATTATCGCTCATGACATGACTAGATGTCATTTGTACAAGACCAACTTTGAATTTATTGTTTGAGGTTTTCATAACTCAGCCTATCATAAAAAAAGGTATTCTAGGTCAGCTCTTCTGTTCTAAGAGGCCGTCAAGGTGACCCGCTCTATCTAGTGCGTACAGATCATCGCTACCACCAATATGGTCTCCGTTAATAAAAATTTGTGGAACGGAGCTAGCCCCGCTAGTGAGCTTAACCATTTCAGCTTTATATTCATCCTTAGACCAGATATTATATTCTTTATATTTACTACCCTTAGAAGCCAAGAGTTGCTTAGCCATGCTACAATACCCACACCCGGGACGCGTATAAATTACTATATCGGACATTGTTATTTTTCCATTATTAATTAAGACTATATGATATATATAGTTTTTTAGGCTCTTTATTCAATGAGCTTTTCTTATTTTAAATTATGTTATGTAAAATAATTAGAAGTGTCGCTTAACTAATATAGACCAAAACAGACCATTATTTGATCTAATCAGGTTAATTGCCTCTTTTCGTTTGCCTATAAAAATGCCATATAGTCATTATGACACAAAAAAATTCTTCATTTAAAGCTCCCCTCAAAAGTAGTGATATATTTAATCGATCACTAATCAGATCTCGACGAGAGCTTATTGCAAGGTCCTTCTCAGATTATGATTTTCTCAATCGTGAAATCAGCGAACGGCTAATTGATAATTTGCATGATATCAAAATGTCCTTTAAAAAAATACTGAGCATGAACCTATGTGATGATACAATAAGAACTTATTTCAAGGATATGTTTTTGATTAATCAAAATATGGCGCATAAAATGTTGGATGGAAAGTATGGCAAAAAGGTTCAGGCTGATGAAGATTTTTTACCTTATAAAAACCAATGCCTTGAACTAATAATAAGCTGCCTTACACTTCATTGGATAAATGACCTTCCTGGTGCTCTCATACAAATTCGAAGAAGTCTCAAACCCAACGGTTTATTTATGGGTGCCGTATATGGCGGCGAAACACTCTTTGAATTACGAGCCTCAATGCTAAAGGCTGGTATAGATATTCGCGGAGGCATTACCCCACATGTGTCTCCATTCATGGATATTCGTGATGCAGGGACGCTAATGCAACGGGCAGGTTTTTCATTACCTGTCGTCAGCACAGAACGAATTACTGTTAATTATGCAGACGCTTTTTCTCTCATGAAGGAACTTAAAAATATGGGTGAAAATAACGCACTAATAAAAGGGTTTAAGGGCCTTACATCAAAAAAATTTATGTTTGCTGTAGCAGAAAAATATCAGCAGGATTATGGTAATGAGCAAGGTAGAATTCCGGCCACATTTGATATTATTTATCTGAAGGGATGGGCTCCCCATGAAAGCCAACAACAGCCCCTAAGGCCTGGCACCGGGAAAATACGTCTAAAAGATGCCCTTGACCTAAAACCAAAGTCTTCATAAAAAATCTCTAATCATAGCAATCAATGGTTCGTCTGCGGGCGGCATAGGGTACGTTTTCAATTCGTTAACTTTTACCCATTTAAGTTTTTGCCCCTCACATGGCCTGACAAAGCCATCCCATTTGCGACAAAGGTAAACCGGCATCAATAAGTGAAAATCATCGTAAGTATGCGAAGCAAACGTAAACGCAGCAAGGCAGGCCTCACTAATATCAATGCCAAGCTCTTCCTTTAATTCTCGGATGATTGCTCTTTCTGGCGTTTCTCCTGGTTCTACTTTACCCCCAGGAAACTCCCAAAGACCTGCCATTCTTTTACCTTCAGGACGCTTAGCAATAAGAACCCGGCCATCAATATCAACCATTACTGCCGCAGATACAGTTATTATCTTCACAGGGCCCCGAGGCCAGCCGCCAGGTGGGTCTGGACAAAATTCAGTCATATAATTGATCCTTACTTAGGGTTTAAAGTATTTAGATTATTAAGCTCCAACGTGTTCTCCAAAGGCCCTAAAGTACTTACTAGCACAGCGGAAAATTCAATCTCAGGCGCTATAACCCCAATTTAGTCTTTTTGTTTGTTTCTCTCTCTTATAAGCTGTGAAATAAAGATATGTCCATTAATTCCCCAAAAAATACGGGTAATATCGCCGACAAACATTGACAGTGGACACTCTCGTTCTTATTTGTGCTACTCTATTTGTGTTGTATAATATATATGTAAGTTTTTGAGTTCTCGAACATGAACGGCTAGTGTGCGAATTCAATATAAATTATCATTAAAAGCATGACAGGCTAATTAGGAAAAATAAAATGCTGGGAATAGGCAAAATCGCCAAAAAAATATTTGGTACCGCCAACGAGCGTTACTTAAAAGGCCTTGAGCTCCGCGTAATAGCAATTAACGCCCTTGAACCTGAAATTTCGGCTCTTTCTGATGAAGAACTTAGGGGAAAAACAAATGAATTTAGGGACCGTCTCGCTAATGATGAGCCCCTAGATAGCCTATTGGTTGAAGCTTTCGCTGTTGTTCGTGAAGGAGCTATTAGAGCGTTAGGGCAGCGGCATTATGATGTACAGCTTATTGGCGGTATAGTCCTCCATGAAGGTCAAATTTCCGAAATGAAAACTGGTGAGGGTAAAACACTTGTTTCTACATTAGCCGGATACCTTAATGCACTTCCTGCTCGAGGAGTGCATATTGTAACAGTTAATGATTATCTGGCAAGCCGTGATTCTGAGTGGATGGGACAAATATATCGTTTTCTTGGTATGACCGTAGGTTGTATTATTCCTAATATTCCCGATGAAGATAGAAAAACTGCTTATGCTTGTGACGTAACTTACGCCACAAACAATGAACTTGGCTTTGATTATCTTCGTGACAATATGAAGTTTCATCAGGATTCAATGGCTCAACGCGATCCACATTTTGCGATCGTGGATGAAGTCGACAGCATTCTTATTGATGAGGCCCGGACCCCTCTCATTATTTCAGGGCCAACTGAGGACAAATCAGAGCTATATGTTTCTATAAATAAAATTCTCCCCGATCTAGTCGATGAAGATTATGAAATTGATGAAAAATCAAAAACAATTACCTTGACTGAAGAGGGGATGGAACATTTAGAAGAAGTGCTCCGAAAGGCGGGGCTGATTGAGAGTGATAATTTATATGATTATGGAAATGTGGCTGTGGTTCATCACGTCAATCAAGCGCTGAAGGCGCATAAACTCTTTCACGCAGAAAAAGAATATATCGTCAAGAACAACGAAATTATTCTAATTGATGAATTTACTGGCCGTATGATGGACGGCAGGCGACTTTCCGAAGGACTTCATCAAGCCATTGAGGCTAAAGAAGGTGTCGATATTCGTTCCGAGAACCAAACATTGGCATCCGTAACTTTTCAAAACTATTTTCGCCTTTATCATAAACTTGCCGGCATGACTGGGACCGCAGCAACAGAGGCATCTGAATTTGGAGATATTTACGGACTGGGTGTAATCGAGGTGCCAACCCACGTTGACCTTGCCCGTGTTGATGATCATGACGAAATTTACAGAACATCTGACGAAAAATATGCTGCAATTATTGACCGTATTGAAGAGTGTTATAAAACAGAGCAGCCCATTTTAGTAGGTACCGTAAGTATTGAAAAATCAGAATATTTAGCAAATATGCTTAAAAAGCGTAAGGTGAAGCATAAGGTTCTTAACGCTAAATTTCATGAAGAGGAGGCTTACATTGTAAGTCAGGCTGGACGCAAGGGAGCAGTAACAATCGCTACTAACATGGCGGGGCGGGGCACCGATATTCAGCTTGGTGGCAATGTTGATATGCGAATTGAGCGCGAAGTAACGGAAAAAAATGCTGCTAAACGTGAGAAAAAAATTGCGGTAATTACTTCTGAGGTTTCTAAAGAAAAGAAAACAGTGATAGAGCTTGGTGGTCTTTTTGTTCTTGGAACCGAACGGCATGAAAGTCGCCGAATAGATAATCAACTGCGTGGGCGGTCTGGTCGTCAAGGGGACCCCGGCTACTCTAAATTTTTCCTCAGTATGGAGGACGACCTAATGCGCATATTTGGCGGAGAGAAGATGGACGTCTGGATGCAAAAACTTGGCTTCGAAGAGGGGGAATCTTTGACCCACCCCTGGCTTAACCGTGCAGTAGAGAAGTCGCAGGAAAAGGTTGAGACTCGCAACTATGATATACGTAAAAATCTCCTCAAGTTCGACAATGTTATGAATGACCAGCGTAAAGCTATATATGAGCAACGGCGGGAAGTTATGACTGAAGAAGACCTCGAGGAAACTATTTCTGATATGCGCGAAAACCTTATAGATGACTTTATATCCAACTATATTCCTGCGCGGAGCTACCCGGAAGACTGGGATAGTAAAGGCCTTTCCATAGAAACAAAACGCATCTTTACCCGGGACTTCGGTCTCGAAGAATGGGTCAAGGAAGATGGGATTGATGGTGAAGCGCTTGCAGATCGTTTGGTTGAGGCCACAGAAACTTTCATGGCAAAAAGAAGTGTCGACATCGGCCCCGAAATTATGAGACAGCTCGAACGAACAATTTTACTTCAATCGATTGACAGCCATTGGAAAGAGCACTTAGCACAACTTGACCATTTGAGACAGGTTATTCAGTTACGTGCATATGGCCAGCGAAATCCTCTTGATGAGTATAAAACAGAATCATTTTCTATGTTTGAAAGTATGCTTACAAATACCCGCGAAAATGTTGCTTTGCTACTTTCACATGTTGAAATTCGTCGTTCAGAAGAGGTTCCAAGCCTTGCAGAACCGGATCGCGAGCGTATGAACGAAAGCCGCCTTGGAAATAATAGTTCCGGCGCAGCGCTTAACGGAAACCCTGCACAATGGAAGCAAACTCCGCGCAATGCAGACTGTCCCTGTGAGAGTGGCAAAAAATACAAACATTGTCATGGGCTTGTTACACCAAAGGTTGGAAGAAATGACCCATGTCCATGCAAGAGCGGCAAGAAATATAAACATTGTCATGGGGCAATCTAGTAATAATAACAAAGTATTAGCCTACTATGGTCTTTCTATAATAAGCCCGACGCCCTAAAGGCCAATATTGCCCATGTTAAGAAACTTCTTACTGCGAAGTTCTTTGATTTTTTCTGCGCTAATCATTGAAAACTCAGAAAGTGCATTATCGATTGCTCTACCAACAGTTTCCATAGTCTGATCGTGATCACGATGTGCGCCGCCAATAGGTTCAGGAATAACTTCATCAATTACTTCAAGCTTATGTAAATCTTGCGCTGTGACCTTAAGGGCGTTGGCCGCATCTTCTGCCTTTTCATTAGTCCTCCATAATATTGAAGCGCAACCTTCAGGTGAAATAACACTATAAACGGCATGCTCCATCATGAGAACTTTGTTACCGACAGCGAGAGCCACAGCACCGCCTGACCCTCCCTCGCCAACGATGATACTGATCAGAGGGACCTTAACAGCAAGACAGGCCTCCGTTGATCGAGCAATTGCTTCAGCTTGACCACGTTCCTCCGCGCCAATGCCGGGGTAGGCCCCGGCAGTATCAACAAAAGTGATTATCGGCATTTTAAGCTGGTCAGCAAGATGGAAAAGTCTAATTGCTTTACGAAACCCTTCGGGGCGAGCCATTCCAAAATTATGTTTAATGCGGCTTTCTGTATCATTACCTTTTTCATGCCCAACAACCATAACTGTTTGGCCCTTAAAGCGTCCAATACCACCTATTATCGCATGATCATCAGAAAACCCACGGTCCCCAGAAAGGGGCATAAAATCCGTGAACAGGTTTTTAATATAATCAGATAAATGGGGTCTGTCAGGGTGACGAGCAACTTTAATTTTCTGCCAAGACGTTAGTTTAGAATAAGTAGACCGGAGCAACTTATCAAGCTTAGCCTCAAGACGACTTACTTCCTCTGCGATGTTAATTTCATCACCGCTTTCTAGAACTTTCATATCGCGAATGCGGCTTTCCAGTTCGGCAATTGTTTTTTCAAAATCCAGATAGGTTTGCATATAATAAGACTACGTTACCATTGTTAGCAAAAAAGCATTTATACCTCTTGAGATCTTAAAAGGCGACTAAAAAAATACTGGTAAAATAAATAATGCTGCTATTTAACAAGCGGGTGCTTATTTTGTACCAGTGATTTAAGCCTTTCCTCTAAAACATGTGTATAAATTTGTGTTGTACTAATATCCACGTGACCAAGCATTTTTTGCACCGCCCTCAAGTCCGCTCCATTTGAAAGCAGATGCGTTGCAAAGGCGTGCCGAAGAACATGAGGCGACAAACAAGACGACATAATTCCAACTTTTACGCCAAGACCCTTTAGAAGCTGTGCAAATCGATGGCGCGTAAGATGACCGAGTTTTCCTGTCGACGGAAAAAGCCATTTTTTTTGCTTTTGAGAATACTTTTCATTTCCCTTAGCGTCTTTAGCTGAGACCATAACATTAAGATAACCTTCAACAGCCCTCTGAGATCTCACACTCAAGGGGACTAATCGTTCTTTATCACCTTTTCCTCTTATATAAATATAAGGTTCGGCACTCCTGAATGACGCTCTTGGTAAGCTCACTAGTTCTGAGACACGAAGACCGGTTGCATAAAGCAACTCAATCAACGCGAGCAGTCGTAAATCAAATAAATGTAGCGTTTCTTTGGCGCGGGCCTCTGCCGCGTCGAGTAATTTTGAAACTTGTTTTTCACTGAGAATTTTTGGTAAAGGCCTACCAATGGCGGGGCTTTCAAGACCGAGCGCAGGATTATCGTTTCGGATACCTTCAGCGTAAAGAAATTTAAAAATTTGTCTCAGACAGGAAAGTTTCCGCGAGGCCGTGCTGGCTGCAAAATTGTTTTTATTAAGAAGAATAAGGTACTTTTTAAGATCATCTCTTAGGGCATATTGAAAAGTATTATTAGAAAGCCTTGGCACCGATTCAATAAATTGCAAAAGATCCCTAGAGTATGAATCTATTGTATTAAGAGATGCAGCTCGCTCCGTCAGGATCATTTCTAAAAATAAATCAATAAGTTGCTGATCTCTCATCAAAAATCATTCGCCACCAAAGCCTCAATTGCAATTTGTCTCGCTTCCTGCTCTAGTCCAAAACTTCGAAGTAGACGAATAACAGCACTTATACCGGTAGCATCAAGACTTCCGGGACCATCAGGGCCCATAGCAATAAGGCTGAGTATAATAGATTGAGCAGGTTTATTTTCAGCTACCGCCCTAATCATTTCTCGCCAGACACCAAGTGGAATTGATCTCATTTTTTTTGTATAATTTTCGCTTATAAGGTCCCTCCATCTGTCCTCAGGAACATAGTTACCAAAAGCCTCTGCAATAGCATAAAATAAGGTCGCTTTATCATCTCTGGTCTCAGGCGCAAGTAACGCCTGACCATTCCACCACAAATTAAGAATATCCTTTGTCCAGCGAATATCGTCCTTATTGGCAGCAATGGTGATAAGCGGCCAGATATTTATTAATGCACGCGTCGCCTCGGCATCCCCACCAGCAGCGCCTTGACGAGCAAAATCGTACCACTGAGCTGCTCGCTGTAAATCCCCAGCAAGCAAAAGACCTCGCGTAACATGATGGGCACTATTCATTAATTTTAAAGTTGGAGTAATAGATTGCAATGTATCTCTATTAAGGATCGCTTTGCGACCCATATCATTATTTGCGCTCGCCCGTTGCCAAATCTCACTAAGTATGAGTACTTTGTTCTCGTCTAGTACTTGTCTGGATGCTGCTTGATATAATAAAGCCTCCGCCAAGGGCCTATCATCAAACTGCGTCAGTCTTACAGCCTGAATATATTCATTTTCCGTAAACTCCTGAATATCATATACCTCACCTAATTTTTCTGAAGACACCCCGCCGAGAAGGTAGCTTTTAATAGCTGCCTGAAGCCTAATTTTAGCTGATAGGTTTGCATTAAGAACTAGAGCACTGACCAACAAAGGGGGGCTAGTTTCAATTAAGTCTGCATTAATCGGCTGGTCAAGCAGGCTGAGAATAGTATAATTTAGCGGATCAAGTGAAGTAATCCCAATACTCATAAAGGATCCTCTGGCTTCTGGAGGCGCCATTAACTCTTGCAGTAAATCAAAGAAGACATAGTCATTGATATTTCGGTCCCCAAGGGTACTTAGTGCGGCCTGAGCAACAATATTATCTCCTTCAAGA
>CAJQRG010000080.1 GCA_905612225.1 Emcibacteraceae bacterium
CTTCGGGTTGGTTGAAAAAAATGAAAAATATGATCCTGATTTCCTTGTTCCTGATTTTCCAGAAGTACTTCGCATAGGAAACCTAATGGAGGATGGCCAACGTAAAGCATTGTGGATTAAATCGGATGAAGAACTATTATGGCACAGCGATGACACTTTCCGACATCCACAGCCGATTGGCTCATGTTTGTTCTGCGTGAATGCGCCACCGGTAGGCGGTGAAACTTGGTTTGCGGGAATGGGTGAAGCTTATGACAACTTATCAGATAAACTTAAGCAAAAAATAGAACCATTGACAGCACTACATTCATACAATCACTTAAATGAATTTCTTCGTAAAACTAATCCCCATCGTCCTCCGTTAAGTAGCAAAATGCGTAAAAACTTACCGCCCATTACACGGCCATTGGTGGTGAAGCATCCTATAACCCATAAAAAAGCTCTTTGCGTAACAAATATTCATATTGAGGCAGTAAGTGGATTAGTTGAAACAGAAGCAAGAGTGCTATTAAACGACCTTTTATACCAGGCAACAAAACCAGAATTTGTATTCTCTCATGCTTGGAAACCAGGAGATTTAATTTTGTGGGATAATCGCTGTGCGATGCATGCTCCTTCCTCATTTGATGAGAATAAATATAATCGCCTAATGTATCGTCTTACAATGAATGGGGAACAAGTAATATCTTAGTGAGCTTAAATGCCAAAAGTTCTATAGGAAGGTTTTGTAACTTGTGCTTAAATCAAAACACATATAATAATTTGGCTTGTAAAAAATTTAAGTTCTATAAATGAATGAATTTAATTACGTGGCTATGTGGTGCCAATGAACAATTTAAAGGAAAAAAGGTATGAACAAAGTATGGGTTTTAATAGCATTTTGTTTCACAAGTTTGGTGATGGGTTGCAGTAATGAAAATAAAATAAATGATGAGCCAGGGGAGGTTTCTAATGCCTCTAATGGGCCAAAATTTGATCTTCTTACCACTCCTGTAGGGGATGTTAATTTTCCAACTAGTTGTTCTGCAGAAGCAAGCCCGTTAGTTGAGCGCGGTGTAGCTCTCATGCATAATATGATGTATCCGGAAGCCCAGTTTGCTTTTTCGATGGCTGATGATGTGGATGCTAATTGTGCTATGTCATATTGGGGGCAGGCGATGGCAATGATACATCCGCTTTGGGGGGATGATTTATCGGCCGCAGATTATAAGCGTGGATTAGAACTCACAAGAAGAGGGCAATCAATAGAAAGTATATCAGAACGTGAGAGAAATTTTTTAAAGACCACAGAAGCTTTTTATTTAGAAAGTGTAGATCTAAATATGATTAATGGCTTTGCTAAAATGTCGGCTGTTTGGCAAGATATTTCAAGTAAAATGCCAGATGATATGGACGCCATGGCTTTTAACGCACTTTTTAAAGTAGCCATATCCAAAAATGATACAGAAAGACTTAAGGCTGGGCAAATTGCACTTGACGTGCTTAAAGTTATGCCAAACCATCCAGGTGGGCACCATTATGTTATTCACGCCTATGATACAGCCGATCTTGCAATTGGTGCGCTTGAAGTAGCTGACCATTATGGTACAATCACTCCAAAAGTGCCTCATGCCTCTCATATGATGACGCACACATATACGCGTTTAGGTAGGTGGGACAGTGCAATAGAATGGAACAACATTTCCGCTGGCACTGCACTTGAAATTTGCATTGATAATGGTGCTGTGAATTCCCACTATCCACACGCAATGGATTATTTAGTGTTTGCGCACCTTCAAAAAGGTGACGATGAAGCAGCAGCAAAACTTGAGAGGGAATTACTTTCCCTTGATATTAAAGAGTATGAAAAAAGCGGACAACGTGGCATTGCTTACGCGTTCACTGCAATTCCTGCTAGGAATTCACTTGAGCAAAAAGATTGGGAAACGGCCATTACTCTGGCGCCTAAAACACCTGCGTACTTTCCCTGGGTAGAGGCAGATAAGAGAGATATTGGTAATACACATTTTGCACGCGCTATGGGCTTTTCTCGTCTTGGGCGACCTGATGAAGCAGACGCAGATATTATGCAGCTAGCTCATATGGCAGAAACGTTACCTGCTATGAGTGGTCTTGAATATTACAGAATGAAAATAGAAAGTCAGCTACTTGGTGCTCGTGCCTGGCAATTTTTTGCCCGGGGTGACCATGAAAATGCTCTTTCTTTGATGAAAGAAGCCTCCGAACAAGAAGCAACAAGCAAAAATGCACCTTCAAATCCAGGTGATATTTTACCTGCTGAAGAGTTGCTAGGTGACATGTTTTTAGAGTTATCACAAATAGAGGATGCACACGCAGCTTATAAACTTTCTTTAAAGAGAT
>CAJQRG010000081.1 GCA_905612225.1 Emcibacteraceae bacterium
ACAAATTCATGGTCGACGAACCCTCCTCCCGCGATAACATTTGGTGGGGCAAGGTTAATGCATCTATATCTGAAGAAAACTTTAATAAAATTGAAGGTCAGATTCTATCCTATTTAAACGAACGTGACCTTTATGTTCAAGATCTTTACGGGGGAACAGATCCAGATCACAGAATTAACGTTAGGGCAATCTCACCATCCCCATGGCATTCCCTGTTTATTAGAAACCTTCTTGTTAGACCAGAAGGCCATGATCTTATGAATTTTACCCCTGATTTTACTATTCTTCATGCACCAGAAATGAAAGTTAACCCCGCTGAAGTAGGTACAAATTCAGAAACTGTAATTACAATAAACATTGGCCGTAAACTAGTGCTAATTGCCGGGACATCTTACGCTGGAGAAATGAAAAAATCAGTTTTTTCAATCCTCAATTATCTACTTCCTGAAAAAGGTATCATGCCAATGCATTGTTCTGCCAACATTGGGAAAAGTGGCGATACGGCAATCTTCTTTGGTCTGTCAGGTACAGGAAAGACTACCTTGTCCGCTGATCCTGAACGCCAACTTATAGGTGATGATGAGCATGGTTGGTCCGATAATACAGTGTTTAACTTTGAAGGTGGTTGTTATGCAAAGGTGATCCGTCTTAGTGAAGAAGCAGAACCAGAAATTTTTGCTACAACTAAGATGTATGGCACCGTTCTTGAAAATGTAGTAATCGATAAAGAAACACGCGAAATAGATCTTAATGATGGCTCTCTTGCTGAAAACACTCGTGCTGCATATCCAATCACATCAATACCAAACACTACTGACGGTGCCCCAGGCGGCTACCCAAAGAACGTGATTATGCTTACTGCTGATGCATTTGGTGTTATGCCCCCGATGGCACGTCTGACGCCAGAGCAAGCTATGTACCATTTCCTTAGTGGCTATACTGCTAAGGTAGCAGGTACAGAAAAAGGCCTGGGAAAAGAACCACAAGCCACCTTTTCAACATGTTTTGGCGCACCATTTATGCCCCGACATCCTTCAGTATACGGCAATCTTTTACGTAAGAAAATTGCTGATGGCGACGTAACTTGCTGGCTAGTAAATACTGGATGGACTGGCGGCGTTTATGGTGTTGGAAGCAGAATGCCTATTAAATATACCAGAGCTCTTCTTCATGGCGCTCTTGACGGCACTCTCAATGATGTTGAATTTCGGACTGACCCAAATTTTGGTTTTGAAGTACCGCTCAGCTGTCCTGGTGTTAATGATGCAGTTCTTAATCCGCGTAGTACCTGGGACGATGTTGATGCCTATGATAAAAAGGCAACTTACCTAGCCGGCTTATTCAAAGAAAATTTTGTTGAATTTGAAGAACATGTTGATGAAGCTGTTATTAAAGCCGGACCAATCATTTAGATAATTATAATGTATAAATTTTAAAGCCCTGCCAAACTGGCGGGGCTTTTTGTTCAGCATAAATGCTAAAGCTAATTTAAACTAAGCTCTATTTATTAGTTCAACAATATATTTAATTAAATTCAATGTGATAACTAATTTAAATATCTTTTTTATAGAGTACAACATCGCCAGTATATGGCATAATTGGATGATTATTTGAAGGTTTTCTATGTACCTCATAAAAATTATTTTTCTTATAAAGCGCAACACCTGCAATATTTTCCACAAAAGCAATTAAATAGATTGAGTTATAGCCCTGAGATCGTGCTTTTTTGATACTGTCCTCAAGCATTATCTGCCCGTAACCCTTACCACGAAATTCAGGAGAAATAGCCAAGCTATCTAGATAAAAACTACCAGGTATAGTATTAGTTAATTCCTTAAAAATACGGAATTCTTCGGAAATAAAATTCATTTCCACGTCAGTTCGCTTGAAAACTTCGAAGCAAAGTGCCATTCCAACTAATGAGCCATCCACCTCAAGTACTCTAATGTTTTGGTGAGAATATTGCCCATCCTCACTTTCAATAATACGGCCCCCGTAATCAAATGGGCCTTCACCTTCATTCGCAGCATGGCCCCAACCAACATAATCAAGGCCTTTATCATTAGGACCAGTTCCAGCATAGTTAACCAATATTGCGAGATCTCTCGCTTCTTCTTTACAGGCATCCCTTAAAATACAATTCATCTTCATTTTTTCTATTTAAAACTTGTTTATAAATAGCAAATACTGCTAACAATGCTCTTTTTACTGTAAGGCGATGTTTATGTCACGATCCAAATCATGGACCTTCCCAAAATGGGGCGAATATAACAGTGAGCGGGACCCGGTTTCTGTTCGCATGTGTGACTATGATGGTTGTGACAAACCAGGAGAATATCCAGCACCAAAAGCCCCTGACAGCGATGATAAATGGCATTTTTGCCAATCCCATGTGGCAGAGTTCAATAAAAACTGGAATTACTTTAACGGACTATCCCGAGAAGAAGCCCTAAAGCGTGCTGAGGAAGAAATGCGTAAAGCCAGTGGGTATCGTGGCAGCAGTGCTTATATGAGTAGCGGAGAATCATATGGCAAGGAAGCGCGCCGCAGTGATGCCCTTGCAATACTTGACCTTGAAGAAGGTGCTACTGAAAAAGAAATAAAGTCCTCCTACCGTAGTTTAGCTAAGCGTTATCACCCAGATACTAATCTCGGTGATGCTGAAAGTGAAATTAAATTTCAACAAGTCAAAACAGCTTATGAGGTTTTAACAGCAAAATAGTTTACTTTTATTTCCATTATTCAAGTCTAAATAATTAAATTTTATAAATCATAGTTTACCGCCATCTAACATTTAGATAATTGTACAAAATTTTTCTTTATTTTATTTTTCACTCACTTATCGGGGGGATACCTATAGTCACTTATGACTTGACCTTTCTCACGTTAAGTACAACAATCTCTTCGAAAATAAAAATTAATAGAGGCATAATAATGGGTATTTTATCTTATACGGGAGGACTTGGGCTGATCATCCTAACAGTTTATATTATGGTTGTTGGCCGTGACCTAATTGTTCCGTTCCTCGTCAGTTTAGTAATATGGTATTTAATCAATACCCTTGCTCATTATTTTAACAAAATTAAAGTTAAGAGCCGCTCTCTGCCAAAAGTAATATGCTTCATTGGGGCGGTGCTTACAATGATTACAGCACTTTATCTTCTGGTTGATATGATTGGTAATAATATTGCAAATGTCAAAGCTGCAGCTCCAATATATCAAGAAAATTTACTTAAATTATCTGAGCGAATTTATACATTGTTAGGCATTGAGAGCCAACCAAACCTTACCCATTTAGTTGGTCAAGTAGACCTTCGTCCATTCATTATTAACATCTCTGGAACGCTCGCAGGTATCGCGGGCAACGCTGGTCTAATCCTTATATACGTTCTATTTATATTCTTGGAACAAGCCAGTTTTAAAACAAAACTCAATGCACTTCTAAAACGATCCAGTCATTCGGATAAAGTTGCAGAAATTATAACAACTATTGGCGTAAAGATAAAAAAATACGTGGCAATAAAAACCTTCGTCAGTATGCTAACTGCAGGTGCCTGTTATATAGTACTGATCTTAAATAATATTGATTATGCAAGCTTCTGGGCCTTTATTATATTTTTACTTAATTATATTCCAACTGTTGGCTCAATGCTTGCAGTTCTTTTCCCAGCGCTGCTCAGCCTAGTCCAATTTCCAACCTTTACCCCCTTTTTAATTATTATTAGCGCACTTGGTTTCATTCAAGTATTAGTTGGAAATATTCTGGAACCGCGCTTAATGAGTAATTCACTTAATTTAAGCCCATTGGTTGTTATGTTATCACTTGCAATCTGGGGAAACATTTGGGGCATCGCAGGTATGTTTCTTAGTGTACCCTTCACCGTTATATTAATGATAGTTTTTTCAGAATTTTCAAAGACAAAACCCATTGCCATTATACTTTCTCAGAATGGTAAAATTAGTTAACAAAAAATAAGAAAAAAATTAAAACTATATTTTATAGATAATTTTTATTGATTATATTTATAATAGCATCTAGGTCTCGCAATTTTTTAACCACATCAAAAAGATCCCCAGCTTCCAGGTATTGCCTCTTAAGATAAAACAGCCATTGCTTGATGCGATTAGGTACAAAATTTTGATTGCCCTGGTCACGACGGTACTCCGCATATTGAAGAATTATAAGACATGTTTCTTGCCAATCATATGGCTTAGCATTAGTGGCTATAGTATTAGCTAAATTAGGTAACGAAAGCGCTCCACGTCCTATCATTATACTTTCACAAGTTGTTTTTTTTATACAATTTATAGCATCCTGCTTAGACCATATATCACCGTTAGCAACGATTGGTATCGTCATTTGCTTTCTAATCTTTGCAATCCACTCCCAATGTGCAGGTGCTTTATACCCCTCAAGTTTTGTTCTTGCGTGTATTGCCAAGCTTGTTGCACCTGCCTCTTCTATCGCTTTTGCGTTTTCGATAGCCAGTGTTTTGTCCTCATACCCAAGTCGCATTTTAACGGTAACTGGTAATCCTGAAGGCACAGCATTTCTTACCTCTTTAACAATGCCGTGCACGACTGAAGGCTCTTTTAGGAGAATTGCACCCCCTCCATGATTATTTACTGTTTTAGCTGGGCAACCAAAATTGAGATCTATGCCCAACGCACCCATTTCCCAAGCTCGAAATGCATTTTCAGCCATCCAATTCTTATCCTGCCCAAGGAGTTGAATGTAAATAGGTGTTCCCGATTGAGTTTTGCCGTTTGTTAATAACTCAGGTGCAAATTTAATAAACTGAGATTTTGAATGTAGATGATCATTAACCCTCATAAACTCCGTAAGACCATATGAGTAAGAACCACCAAAAGTTAGAATTTCACGCATAGCAAAATCAATAACACCCTCCATAGGGGCAAGAACAATTTTTATCATAGGATCTACTTTGATGTCAAAATGCTTGTAGGTTTATCACGGGGAATTATGGAACTATTAACTTTTAATATTTTTCGAGAAGTTTTTATAATTTTTGGTTTAGGTTTTTCCCTAAAAACTTTTGTCCAAAACTTTGAATTAAGTTCACTGCCCATTCTTGTTTCAGCGTTAAGCAATATCACTAGTGCAAGGCCTTTTTCCATCGAATAGGCAACTTCGCTTCGAAAACCCGCTACAGAGCCACCATGATAAATCAGCTCCCCTCCACCAATATCATATATACGCCAGCCATAGCCGTAATGAGCATTTTGCAAAACTGAGCTCCAGCTACGTTTACGCATTTCCTTTAGGGTACGGATACGCTTTTCTGTAACCATTTTGATGACATCAGGTGAATAGGTCTCGGGAAAAGCACCCATCTGTGCGAGCATCCATTTTGACATATCCTCAACGCTCGCATTAACACCCGCTGCTGGCAAAACATTATAGTAACTTGGTTTCACTTTAGTTTTAACCCAACCTTTACGAGTTAGAACATGGGGTTCAGCATGATTTGGAGTTTCCAAGAATGCTTCATACCCAAGGGATGAACGTTCCATTTCAAGAGGATCAAAAATATGATTATGCATAAGGTCTATATAGCTTGATTTTGTAGACCTCTCGATCACCGGCTGAATAAGACTGTATAGAACATTTTGGTAACCATAACATTTACCCAACCCGCACATCGGATCAATATCTTTAAACTTATCGATAATTTTTGGCATTGAGTAGTTTGCTTCAATCAAATTATCATAGGCGTTATGTACCAGACTTGAACTTTGACTCATAATATGATTGACCGTGAGATTTGAAGTATACTTTTTTGATTTAAATCTAAACTCAGGAATGTAATCAATAACCTTATCATCCCAACTAAATTTTTTTTCTTCAACCAGCTGAGCGGCCAAACCTGCTGCAAAAGTCTTTGAAACACTGGCAAGCCTAAAAACTGTATTTTTATCAACTATATCTTTACTACCAAGAGCACGAATGCCAACCCCCTCCATAGCAATGACCTCGCCATCACGAATGATCGCATAAGCACCCCCAGGAATATTATTTTCGACTAACTGTTTGCGAAAGTCAGTTTTGAAGGAAGTAACAATGGCATCTATGGAGGAAGCAAAGGTATCTAAAGTCTGAAGGGAAAATACTAAAAATACTAAACTAAGTAAGCGCATCTGATTATCCGTGTTAAAATAATTAATTTACCACCTTTATCTTAAAGGTAGCGAATTAACTATCGAATAAGTTGTTTGATTTTTGATAGCAATAAATTAAATAAGTAAAAAATGGAACCCAGACTCCAATCATGATGGGACCAAAGGCAATTTTAGCAAGGGATGGCGAATAAAATATTGCTAAAAATAAACATAGGTCGCCAATAAGAAATGCCCAAAATAGAAATATTTTTGCCCATTTATAATTTTTATAACTATAAAAAATAACATTGCCAATCACAACTGCTGGAGTAAAAAACATAGTTGGTATTATAA
>CAJQRG010000082.1 GCA_905612225.1 Emcibacteraceae bacterium
ATGAAGGGCTGTAGTCAGGTCTTTTATTTTTTTGCCTGATCTTTTTGGCATATTTTTTAAAGGAAGAAATCCCGTAAGTTCTTTACTGAGTTGGACAAAAGCAGCTTGAAATTCACTTGATACCTTTATAACGCGGCCTACATAAATTGCACCAACGTAGGACGGATTATGATCGCGAAAAAGGCGAATTTCACTAACACGGTCATCTTCTAATAGTGCAAACCGAGTTTCGCCAATATTACAGTTAATAATTAATTTTTTGCTAACAACCATAATATGTTAAAGCGGATAACCGCGCCCCTTTAACATATTTACTGTTTCAAATAATGGAAGGCCTACAACATTGCTATAAGAGCCATTAATGGCTCTTATAAACCGCGCTGCAAGACCCTGTATGGCGTAGCCACCGGCCTTTCCTTGCCATTCATCGTGACTTAAATAGAATTCAATATCACTTAGTTCAAGTGACTTAAACTTAACAATAGTTTTGACACATTTTATACTTTTGTCACCACTCGGTGTTATGAGGCAGATACCAGTATAAACAGTATGACGCCGACCGCTGAGTAGTTTTAGGAATATTTCGGCTTCATTGGCGTTTTTTGCTTTTCCAAGCATTCGGTTCCCGCAAGCAACTATTGTATCAGAGGCAAGAACATACGAACAATTGTTAGTACTGGCCACCTTCTCGGCCTTAAGGCGACAAAGGCGCTTAGCTACTTCTTGCGGTGGTTCGCTTTTTAAAGGTGTTTCATCAATTTTGGAAGGGATTATTTGATCTGGTAAAATTCCAACCTGCTTAAGTAGTTCCAGACGTCGCGGAGATGCGGAAGCTAAAATAAGGTTTGGGTCTTTATGTGTCATGCGACAGTATACGCTTATTTAAAGCGATATGTGATCCGGCCTTTAGACAGATCATAGGGTGTCATTTCAACAAGCACATCATCACCAGCAAGAACACGAATACGATTTTTACGCATTTTTCCAGCTGTGTGGCCAAGCACTTCGTGACCATTTTCAAGCTCAACTCTAAACATTGCATTCGGCAGAAGTTCTTTGACTTTGCCACGAATTTCCAATAACTCTTCTTTAGCCATTATGGCTCCTTTGCTAAATTCATCAAGAATAATGGGAAAAATAGAGAAAACTGAGCAAAATTCAAGATAAATGTTCATTATCATTTCTGGATTGGTTGTCGATTAACTATGGTACGTGATATTTTAACCCTATCTTGCTTTTGTAATGCCCTATTTAGTATAAGAATATATGTAAAATACTACAATTAAAACAGAACTTTGCCCATAGCGTTGGTATATATTATGAAATTAGTTAATTATCATTTTTCGATTAAACTTTTTGAATAAATTAATTTTTAATACGGATTACTTCAGTTACTCAGGCGAGATTTAATATTTTTACAGAGTTCCGCGCGTAGGTCTCTAAACGCAGATATAATAGTTTCGCGGTTTCCGTGGGTCTCCGTTGGATCTTTTATTGGCCAATATTCAATTATTGTCGAATGGTCCTTTGTAAGCTCTTGAACTTTTTTATAAGCTTCGGCGCTTAATGCAATGATGAGGTCGAATGGTGTATCAATCAATCCTTCAAATTCTTTCATTTTATGCTTGGAGATATCAACGCTTACCTCCTCCATAATGGACACTGCAAAAGGATTAACTTTTTCCAGTTTCTCTGCTACTCCAGCGCTGTCTATATAAATAGTTTTGTTGTAATATTTTTTGGCGATAGCTTCTGCTATTGGTGAACGGATAGCATTAAAATTACAAACAAATAAGACACTGGCTGGAGTATTATTTGGTTTTTTATTATCTTTAATCATAAGCTACCTAATTTGCAGTACACATATAAGGGTGAACAGACGCCGAGCTGTATCAAAATCAATTTCGACTTTATCGGTAATACGCGAACGTAAAATTTCCGCTCCCTCATCATGGAGGGAACGTCGTCCAAGGTCAATGGCTTCAAGGCGGCGCGTGCTCGCTTTCTTAATCGCCGTGTAATAATTGTTACAGATAAGAAAATATTCCTTAATAATTGGGCGTAAAGGACTAAGTGGGACAATGACCGTGGACAACGTGTCATTAGTTTCTGTAGATAAATCGATAGCAAGACGGTTATCTTCCATCCTCATAAGTATATTATAAGGGCCCGTGTAGTCGTTGGATATGTTAGCCTTGGGAGCAAAGTAGTTGTTTTCTAGTAAATCAAAAATAGCTACCCTACGTTCATTTTCAATATCTTGATTGCGACGGATAATAGTTTTATCGTCGAGTTCTATATAAGATATTCTTTGAGTGCATTTCTTTAATGTCATTTATTCTTTTTTTCCAAGCCTAATTGCGATGGATTTTTTGTGTGCATCTAGCCCTTCTTCGCCAGCAAGGATCATCGCAGAAGGACCTATTTTAGCAAGGCTCTCTGCATCACACTCAATAAGTGTTGTTCTTTTCATAAAGTTAAGGGTACTCAGACCGGAAGAGAAGCGAGCGTTGCCAGATGTAGGTAAAACGTGATTTGGACCAGCAATATAATCACCGATAGCTTCAGGCGTATGCCGCCCGATGAAAATAGAACCAGCATTTTTTATCTTAGCAAGAACTTTCTGACAGTCCTCAATTGCTAGTTCAAGATGCTCCGGGGCTATCTCATTGATAAGTGCGGGTGCCTCGTTAAGGTCACTGACTATTATTATATAGCCATGATTTTCCCAACTTGCCCGCGCTATATCTGCGCGGGGCATATTTTTTAAATGCTTTTTCATCTCATCGACAACTTTATCAGCATAGGCCTTGTTATCTGTAATGAGGATGCTCTGTGACATTTCATCATGTTCTGCTTGTGATAGAAGGTCTATTGCTACCCAACTTGGATCATTTTTATTATCTGCGAGAACTAAAATTTCAGATGGGCCAGCAATCATATCGATACCGACTGTGCCAAAAACTTCTTTTTTAGCTGCCGCAACATAAGCATTGCCGGGCCCCGTGATTACATCCACTGATTTGACTGTTTCTGTACCGTAAGCAAGTGCAGCAATGGCTTGAGCACCCCCAATTTTATAAATTTCACTAATTCCTGATATATAAGCAGCTACCAACACAAGTGGGTTTAAATATCCATTGGGAGATGGAACAACCATAACGATGCGCTCGACACCAGCCACTTTGGCGGGTATGGCGTTCATTAATACTGAAGACGGGTACGTGGCTTTACCACCAGGTACATATATCCCTGCAGCCTCGACAGCGTTCCAGCGGATACCTAGTTTCACACCGATGTCATCCGTCATCTGATCATTTTCTGGAATATGACGAATATGAAAATCAGTAATACGTTTTGCGGAAAGTTTTAGTGCTTTTAAGGTATCATCATTACAATTAGATAGTGCGTCTTGAATTTCCTGCTTGTTGACCTGAATAGTATTATTATTTATTAGAAAATTATCGAATTTTTCAGTGTAATCAAACAGAGCTTGATCACCGTTATTTTTTACATTTTTTAAAATACCCTTTACGACGCTAGATACATCATTTTCCATGTTACGGTTCTGAAAAAGAAGATCATTAAAATTATGATTAAAATTTGTATCATTGGTATTTAGGTACTTAACCATCAACTGCTTCTCTCACCCGCCCAAGTATTTTACCAATTTCGTCGCTACGGGTTTTAAAAGCTGTACGATTAATAATAAACCTTGAAGTAATATCAAGTATTTTTTCTACTTCAACAAGCCCATTAGCACGCAGGGTATCACCAGTGCTGACTAAATCAACTATGCGACGGCACAAACCAAGGCTTGGTGCAAGTTCCATGGCACCATTAAGTTTAATGCATTCGGCCTGCACACCGCGCTTGGCAAAATATTTTGCTGTGAGGTTAGGGTATTTAGTTGCTACGCGAACATGGCTCCAGCGACTAGGATCATCAGTCTTACTCATCTCCAAAAGCTCGGCCACAGAAATGCGGCAATGACCAATATTTAGATCAAGGGGGGCGTAAATTTCAGGATAGTCGAATTCTAATAAGACGTCATTACCAGTAACCCCCATATGCGCCGCGCCGAAAGCCACAAAGGTTGCTACATCAAAACTACGTACGCGTATGATTTTAAAATTTGGTAAATTAGTGTTAAAGCTGAGTTTGCGCGATTTTGGATCATCAAAATCAGCCTCTGGTTCAATCCCTGCGGAGCGAATAATAGGCATCACTTCTTTAAGTATACGCCCTTTTGGAAGCGCTAAAATCATGGGTTCGTTCGTTGTCACACTCTTATTCCTGAGGATCGATTTCATATTATGCGTTCTTTTAGAGAAAGATGGAGGAATTGGCTAGTTTTATTCTGTTAAATTATCTAAAACCTGGTGCTTCGGATGACAGGCTGCAGGGTAGGGCTTACCTATATCTTGCATACTGGCTTCAATTAACTCAGCTTCAAGGCGAATAACTTCGTCGCCCGCAAATATAAAATCAATTGCGATATATCCATTTGCAAGAGTTTTAGTATCAATAACCAATAACTCAAGCACTCTTTTCTTGTCCTGGTGATTAAAATTATAGCTACTTACTCTAATTATATTTTCAAAATGAAACCCTGTACGGATGCGGTGACAGCTTCTCTTGCCATCTTTATGGATAGTACTTTTATGCTCTTCCCATAAATACCGATTTAGCATAGTGGCAAAAATTCGAGTGTTAGGGTTAAAGTTAAAATCCGCAACAATAGTGATAGCATCCTGCAAGTAGGCAGAAATAATTGTCAGATCATCTTTATCCTGTGCTTTTAGTTTTAAGCTGTTAGCCATAAAAACCTTCTAAATTCCTAAATGAGCATCGCGTATTATTTTTGCACCTACGGCGCTTAACTTCTCTACTAGTCTTTCATAGCCCCGATCAAGGTGATAGATACGGTTAACAAAAGTTTGACGATCTGCAACCAATCCTGCAAGGATAAGAGACATAGATGCACGAAGGTCTGTGGCCATCACCGGCGCACCCAGAAGCTGATCAATACCGCGTATTGTTGCCGTTGAACCATGAACGGTAATATCTGCGCCCATTCGTGTTAATTCAGGTACATGCATGAAACGATTTTCAAAAATGGTTTCATTTATAACTGATACTCCATCACAAAGTGTCATCATGGCCATAATTTGTGCTTGCATATCTGTTGGAAAGCCCGGGTAAGGTTGGGTCGATACGTTAATGCCTTTTACTTTATCAGTGCCAAGTGTGGCGATGACGCCTCCCTCAGTTTCCTGAAACCTAAGTCCCGCTTGGCGAAGAACGCCGACGGTTCCTCTCATGGCACCCATTAGATTTTTACCTTTAAGTTCAATTGCACCTCGCGTCATAGCAGCGGCAATTGCGTAACTTCCAGCTTCTATTCTGTCCGGCATAACTGCATATTCGGTACCGTGAAGGCTGTCGACACCCACAACCTCAAGGGTGCTAGTGCCTATACCTTTAATATCCGCCCCCATCGCATTTAGGCAATTGACTAAGTCTGAAATCTCGGGCTCTCGGGCCGCATTTTCAATGGTAGTTGCTCCGGATGCAAGTGTTGCGGCCATGAGAATATTTTCGGTTGCGCCAACGGATACTATAGGAAAATGAACAATTCCACCTTTGAGCCGTCCACCAGGGGCTACAGCACGCACGTAGCCGTCTTCTAGTTCAATTTTTGCACCCATTTCTTCAAACCCTTTTAGGTGCAGATCTATGGGGCGATTTCCAATAGCACATCCGCCAGGTAGCGATACGGTTGCTTCGCCCATTCGAGCAAGAAGTGGTCCTAGAACAAGAATGCTCGCTCGCATCTTACGAACAATATCATAAGGGGCGACGGTGCTAGTGATGACTTCTGTTGTAAAGGAAATAGTTTGGCCTTGTTCCAAAGGTTTCCCTAAGTTTAAAACTTCGGTTTTTACGCCGTGACCTTTAAGGAGAAGTTTTAACGTACTGATATCGGCTAGTTGAGGCAAGTTAGATAAAATGAATGGATCCTTAGTAAGCAAACTGGCACACATAAGCGGCAGAGCCGCGTTTTTTGCGCCACTAATGGGAATTTCTCCTTCTAGGCGATATCCGCCTGTAATTGCTATTCTATCCAATTTAAATCTCTAAAGTTTAGGCAGAGTAACACCAGTCTGACCCATATATTTACCAGCACGACTGTTATAAGGCACTTCACATGGCTCGTTTCCTTCGAAAAATAGAAACTGACAGGCGCCTTCGTTGGCGTATATTTTGGCAGGTAGTGGCGTCGTGTTTGAAAATTCCAAAGTCACGTGACCTTCCCAGCCAGGCTCAAGCGGAGTAACATTAACGATAATGCCGCATCTTGCATAGGTAGATTTACCGAGACAAATTACAAGGACATCTTCTGGGATACGAAAATATTCAACGGTTCGTGCCAGAGCAAATGAATTTGGAGGGATGATACATACTTTTCCTGGTCGGTCGACAAAGCTATTAGTATTAAAGTCTTTAGGATCTACAGTTACGGAATCTACGTCGGTGAAGATTTTAAACTCTTCAGAGACGCGGGCATCATAACCGTATGAACTGAGACCATAAGAGATTACACCATCTCTTTTTTGCCTATCTTCGAATGGTTCAATCATATTATGGTTTTGTGCTTTTTCCCTTATCCATCTATCGGACATAATAGCCATTATTAGTCTTCCTTACTTTCAGTATTTGTAGCTTTTCTAACCTGAGCCTTACGTCGTTTCAAGTTGTCTCGTAAGGCCTTTGACAAACGCTCTGTTTTGTCTTTATTATTATTTGATTTAGAGTTTTGATTGTTTTGGGTCATTTTACATTATCAGTCATTTTAACAAACATTATGACCTTTTTAAGGGGATATTAAAAAAACCGCAATTAAATACTAATTAGACTTGCGAATAAGAGAGTGTTATGTCATTTTCTGCGCCCAACTTAAGCTTTTATCCTATATTTCTACATAGCCGCTATAGCTCAGTGGTAGAGCGCGTCATTGGTAATGACGAGGCCGAGAGTCCGATTCTCTCTAGCGGCACCATTTTATTGTTAAAATACACCTACATCAAAAAGTTACGTCGAATGTATTTCTGTTGTATATGCCAGTGGTGATAAAATGGGGTGCCTTAACATTGACCGCACCAAGTCATTTTGAGTGTGTATGCGTTTATTTATAAGAATTGGAATTTTGGGGAAATGGGAGATATTTTGGCTAATTCTGAGAGTCTGCTTTCGACCCAAAGCGGACATTCAATAAGTTAATTTCATTGAAGTGAGCAAGTAGCCATCTCGAGCCGCCAAGAAGAGTAAGGCATACTAGCCAAGTCAAGTATTTAGTAGATACCCATTTACCCTCTGTCTGGTGCTTGCTGCTAACGCAGCGACATAAAACGGAAGCACAGGTATAAGCGCCATTAAATGTTCAAGCCATTCGTGCATGAATAATTGTGAGGTAAAGCGCATGACCACCGATGCCCATATTTCACCAGAAAAAATCATAGCCAAACCTATTACTGTAAATGACAGCGCAGCAATGATGTTAACCAATGGCAATGGACTTTGTTTACCAGAAGCCATTTTATATTGTTTATGTGATCCGCGTTTTTTTGCCCACGCCACAATACGGACAAGCCACGCACCAATCCCCATCCAGTAATAAATATAATCGATGATCTGAATATCATTGTAATAATATAATTCGTACCAATAAGCGCTAAATACAACAGCCCATAAAAAGTAGATGCCAATCTTGTGGAGTATGCGCCACTGTTTACCAGTGAGTATATTACGGCCCGCGACAAATGACGTAATGATCAATGCAAACAGAATTAGATATCCCGGTATCTCTTCAACCAAGGCGTGGAATGAGTATTTTTCCTCCATATAATAATCATTATAACCAAAAACCAACCATACAATAAAAAAGAGCTGCCACATCATACCGGCGGCAAAACAGAGCCCTATATATCTCCGATTTTTCATGATCCATTTTGTCAGATTATTTGGAAATAAAATCAACAGTGATGAGGCGGCAAAAGCGACATAAAGCCATGGAACAGACACGCGCACTGAATTGGCTATCATATCGGAAATATGGGCGGGGTTGTTGGCGCTGTTTGCCATAAAGAGAGCCGCTACCAAAAGCGTGTTCCCCAAACTTATCCAGCCAAGCAAGCGCCAGCCATTCAGCTGCAAATGATTAAAAGTAGTGTTACTTCCTATTACCATTTTTTACTCATGAAGATACCAGTTCCAGATCATTCGCGCCCCACTTTCTGAGACCATTGCTGTGCCGTTCCAACCTTTTGGTATCACGACACCTTCACCTGCTGTGTAGGTTTGCGAACTTCCGTCAGAACTGGTCATTACGATTTCACCTTGAAGTAGGTAATGCAATTCTGCATAATTAAAGTCTACAAAGTGCACCTGACCCGGTTGAACTTCCCATACACCGACAGAATATTTACCGTCTTTACTTTTATAAAACTCGTGATCGCGAGCCATTATATAACTTACATCAGGATCAAACGGTTGAAATTCACCAAACCTCTCACCCGCGAGGGTTTCCCGGTCAAGTCGAACCATTTCAGAGTTTGCATCTGCTTTTGGGTCAAGCTTGTAGGCTGCAAATATCGCACGTATGCCATCTTCGTTAACAGTGTGTGTCCCCGCCCAATCTTTCGGCATTACTAGACCTTCACCAGGCCCATAATTCTGGATATTTCCCTCATGGTCTATCGCGGTCATGCTGCCCTCTAGAATGTATATCAATTCTTCATAATTTAAATCTTTGACGATCGTAGTGCCGGGCAAACTTTCCCAGACACCCACTTCAAACTGTCCGCCAAAACCAGAATAATATTTATACTCAGCTCCGATCAGATCATTGTCTTCCGACCCATAAGGTGCGAATTCTTCATAAGGTACCATTTCACCCAAACTTTTCTTCCACTCACTTTCTTTTTCAATGCGAACTAAACTTGGCTGCGCTTCCTGTGCAAGGACACCGCTTGTTTCATAGTCGACCGCAACCCCAACAAAAGCAGTTACAGCCAAAAGCAATAAAAACACTTTCGGAAATTTAATCTTGGTAAGAAATTTCATATTTTTTCCCTGAGTTAATTGGAGCTTACATCACTTGAAAGGATTGGTCAAAAAGGCTGTCCGCTAACGTCCGCTTTGGGTCGAAAGCAGACACTCAGAGCGTGCTGTGATTGCGGTAATTGATAATTATGGCGAATGACCGCTAACGACCCAAAGCAGACTCTCAAATTGCTTTATTTAAGTGGTGATAAAGTGGTACCAAAAACCAATTGTAGCGGCACCACTTTTTTAGGTAAGTTGTTTAATAACAATTAGTTATATCAATTCATGTTTGCATGCCTTGTGGGGAGTCCGATTCTCTCTAGCGGCACCACTTTTTTCGACTTATCCTGATATACTAACTGAACTACTTTTAAGTATTATTATAATTACTGATCGTTTGCGTGAATAAATTCAAAAAGGCTTGCTTATTTACTGTCGCACAAACATTTTGTACTGGGCGTTCAATCCAGCCAGGTTTCGTTGCAAATCCGTGATTCTCGGGACAAAAAATAGTTTGACCTCGTGAAAAAATACTTTCTGTAGAAACTTTAAGTTTTCCTCTTACAACCGTAAATATTTCAGGATGCAGTAAATACATTAATGCCATTGCATCATGTTGGTTAGAAGCTCTAACGCCCCTTTCTTCCTCATATGATGAAATATAATATTGATTAACATTTGTTATAAATTTTCCTGCCTCACCACCTACATCTATAAGTTTATTAAAAAACGCATCATTTGTTGGCGCTGAATAAGTGACATCGAGTCCTACCATTGTTACTGGCCAATCACCCCCTAAAATTATATCTGCAGCTTCCGGATCAGTGAATACATTAAACTCGGCCACAGGGGATACATTACCCATATCTCCATTTAAACCTGCTGCACCACCCATCATAACCACTGAATGAACGTCCTTCTTTATCTTTGGGTACCGCTTAAGAGCCAAGGCCAAATTAGTTGATGGACCAACCGAAACAATTGTAATTTCCCCTGGATTAGAAAGTACATTTTTTGCTATGAAATCTGGCGCATCTGCCTCCACAGCACTTAAATCAACATCATCCATATTATAAGCATCACCAAGGCCATCATGACCGTGAAATTTCTTATCATCTACCAATATTCCATTTATAGGTTTATCAGCACCTTTAATAATTGGTGCCTTAATATCAAACTTATTTTTAATAAATTGAGTATTGCGCGTTGCATTGTATAAACTTGTGTTTCCTGAAACCGTAGTTATCCCCAGTAAGTCTATTTTTGTGGAAATATTTGCAATCAGAATTGCCGCTGCATCATCTACGCCTGTATCAACATCTAAAATTATTTTTCTTTTTGGCATCTCTTTGCTACTAACATATGAAGTCAACAAAGGGAGAAATGCGGCAACAAGTGGGGCTAATAAGACCCCTCGACGGCTAATAAGATCTTTCTTTATCATTCGAGTTGTTCCTTAAACACTGTGGAGTTTAAATCATGAAAATGCATGTATTAATTAAGTGCACCTTTCTTCGTTTTCCATTGATCAAATAGAACGGCCACGATTATAACCGCGCCCGTAATTACTCTTTTAGAAGGCTCGGCTACGCCGATTTGAGCTAAACCATTTTGTAATACTGCAATTATCAATACCCCCGCCAGGGCTCCTATAATCGAACCTCTCCCCCCCATTAGACTTGTGCCGCCAATAACCGCAGCTGCTATTGCCGATAGTTCCAAACCAATTCCTGCATTGGGATCAGCTGCACCTAAATAAGCCGCGTTGAAAATACCCCCTAAGCCTGCAAGTAAACCAGACAAAGTAAGAACAACCACTTTATAATATTTTGTATCGATCCCACTCATTCTAGCTGCTTTATCATTTGTTCCTACGGCAACAATATATCGACCAAATACAGTTTTATTTAAAATGAAATGGGCTATAAACACGATCATTAAAGCGATCACCAATGCAGGTGAAACGCCTGTGTTTGAAATTGGCAAGGCAATAAATTGAATATCAGGCCCAATAAAAATAGTTTGTGAGTTCGTAGTCATGTAGGCGGCACCACGAGACATTTCTAACATCCCAAGTGTAACAATAAATGAAGGCAATCCAAAATAGCTTGATAAGAAACCATTAATTAATCCACATGTTGCACCTGCTGCTAGCGCTAAAAAACACGCTATAGGCAAAGGAAGTCCAAGGCCAACAACGGAAATACCAACCACTGCAGCGCTTAGGCCCAACACAGAACCAACTGATAAATCTATATCTGCGACGATTAATACTAAAGTAATTCCAATTGTAACAACAATAAGAGATGGTAATTGATTTAATATTGTACTCAGTGTTGTCAGAGATAAAAAATTTTCTGAAAGCATGCCGAAAAATAAAATTAAAATGATAAGACTTGCCACGATGAAATATTGGTCAATATGCTGGCGAAACTGCTTAATTGGAGACATGATTGCTCTCTCTATTTTTACTTATATTTTGTGGGTTCACCACAGACTTAGACGTTGTAAATTCTTGAAATGCTGCAGTTAAAATTTCATTTTTGGACCAACACTCCTTTTTAAACTCTTTAACCAATTTAAAATTTGAAAGTACTATTATTCGATCACATATATTGGTTAGTTCCTCTATCTCGCTGGAAGCAATAATAATGGATTTACCCTGTTGCCTTAGATTATTTAACTGATTGTAGATTAGGTGTTTGGCGTTTATGTCAACACCGCGCGTTGGCTCGTCTAGTAGCAATACTTTTGAATCGCAATGCAGCCATCTAGCCAATAATACTTTTTGTTGATTACCGCCGCTTAAAGATTCGATCGATTGAGTATTGTCAGTACACTTTATTGCTAACTTTGAAATAAAGTCCTGAGTTACCTCTAACTCTTTTTTACTGTCTATTATTCCAGCCGTAGAAGAAATTAGCGATAGTCCTGGGAGCGTCAAATTCATTGCCAAAGATTGTCCAGCTAAAATACCCGTTTTTTTTCGATCTTTTGACAAATACCCTATCCCGAGCTTGACAGCTTGCCGTGAATTTTTAATCACTTCAGAACTATCATTAGTTATAAGCGAGATAGTACCAGTATTAATTGATGAAAGGCCAAAAAGCGCTTTCAATAATTCTGTCCTTCCGGAACCAGCGAGACCAGCTACTCCGACTATCTCACCCTTACGACTTTTAAAGCTTATAGGGTGTTGAAAATACTTATTGGTAATGCCATTTATTTCTAGTATAGAATCTAGCTCATAAATTTGATTATCATTCCTATCACTCCGTCCTAAAAACGGTTTGCCTGACATCATTGAAATCATATTGTCTATTGATAAGTTTGAAGCGCTTGAGGACTTAACAATTACTCCGTCACGCATAACGGATATCCTATCAGAGATCTGTCGCACATCTTCTAATCTATGACTGATATATATAATTGTTACTCCATCATCAGATAAACCTTTGATAATACTATGTAATTTATCTGCCTGCGGACCAGATAGTGCAGCAGTTGGCTCGTCCAGTATAAGTAATTTGCATTCAGTGAATGTTTTAATCGCTAATGCTTTTGCAAGCTCTAATAGCTGGCTTTCTCCCAGTGTTAAATGTTCCGCCAGCATACTTGCGTCAATATGCTCTAAACCTATCAGGTCGAGAAAATATCGTGCCTTCCCTTCAAGTTCTGACGTTGAAACAAAAGTCAATTTATTAGGTAACTTTCTTAATAGTATATTTTCTGCAACTGATAAAGTTCCTATAATACTCAACTCTTGAGCTGCACTTGAAATCCCAAATAGTTGTGCATCTGATGGTTTTGTAGGAGAATAGTTTTGCTCCTCGAATATTATGGATCCTTCCCATTTATAAAGTTGGCCAGTTAAAATATTCATCAATGTCGACTTACCTGCTCCATTTTCACCAATAATCGAATGAATTTCGCCCCGCATAAAAGACAAATTAATCCCCTTTAAAACCGGTGTAGAAAATGATTTATGTAGATCATTGATAGTAAGTAGAACTTCCGACATAAACTTTATTGCATCCCCTGCGTTTCTTTAGTTATTAAATCGACTGTGGTTGATTTATCAGGAAGACCACCTTCAGAGTCTAGCAGTTCAATCGCGTATTCAATCCCATAAACTGCCAGAAGGTCTCCATGTTGATCTGCAGTAGCAGTCAAATCGCCAAGGGCTATTAATTCCTTAGCAGCCGAGATATTATCGAACCCTACTATTTTAATACGTTCGCTCAACCCTGCTTGCTTCACTGCCGCAACAGCACCGAGTGCCATACTATCGTTAGCACATAAGATTGCTTCAATTTCAGGGTATTGGATTAGAATTGCTGAGGTAATATTTACTGCTTTAGTCTGATCCCAATCAGCACTTTGCTGCGCAACTACTTCCATTTCACCTAAGTCCATGGCTTTTTTAAAACCGGCCACCCGCCTTTGAGAATTATATGCAGTTTGAACCCCCTCAATGATTGCCACTTGTGCGCCCTTATTAAGTTTTGTTGCCAAATATTCACCAACAACCTGAGCACCCTTAAAATTGTTGGGACCAACAAATGGCACGCTCAATCCGTATTGTAATAATATGTTCTCGTCTAATCTGTTATCTATATTGACGATCACGATCCCCGCATCTTTAACTCTAGAAAGTGCCGGAACAATGGCTTTAGAATCTGCAGGTGCAATTACGATTGCGTCAACGCCGACAGATATCATTTGGTCAATTAGACGAACTTGTTGTGCAAGGTCGGTCTCGTTTTTAATGCCATTTGTAATCAAGTCATACTTATCTGCATTCGCCTTTTGATGAGCTAAAGCGCCTTCTTCCATAGTTACAAAAAATTCATTTGCTAAAGACTTCATAATCAACGCAATTTTCGGGCGTACATCTTTTTGACTATTATCTATTGCTATTTTTTCTACCTCGGTACCGCATGATGTAATAAAAAAACAAAGAATTAAAAAACTAGGTATAGAAATAAATTTTAACATTATACTATCTCGATTTTATTTAATTTTAGGAAATCTTCCGTTTGCTGTCTTGTAGGTGCTGCATCTTGTGCCGTTTTTTTTGTAACTGATAGTGCAGCTGCAGCAGAAGCAAATTGAGCGCAATTTTCAATTTTCAAACCATTGGCTATAGCCGTTGAAAATGCTCCGTTAAAAACATCCCCAGCGCCTGTTGGGTCGACTGCTATTACTGGTAAAGAGGGTACAAAAGTATCGGTTTTACCTGTAGATAAATAATACCCTTTATCACCCATGGTAATAATAACTATCTTTGCGCCCATTTTTTTTAATTCGACTACTGCTAATTTAGCCGTACTTTCGTTGTCTGGATATATACCTGTGAGAATCTCAACCTCTGTTTCATTAGGTGTAATGACTGCAGATAATTCTAATAAATCGATAATTTTATCACTTGCGGGTGCAGGGTTAAGTACTGTAAAAACATTTGCATCAGCTGCTATAGTTAAAGCTTCTTTTACAGTATTAAGCGGCAGTTCAAGCTGTACTATTAGAATATCAGCTGCTCTAATTACGTCAGCGTGTTCTCGGATATATTCAGGAGAGAGGCAAGCATTGGCACCCGCTGTAACAGCTATCATATTTTCGCCACTGTCCGTTACATAAATTGTGGCAGTACCGGTTCCGATATCGTCCGACACTTTTATGTATTCTTGGTTGATTTGGTTTTCTTCTAAATAAGTTTTTGCCAAATCACCAAAAACATCATTGCCTACACAGGAGATCATTGTAACTTTTCCACCCAACCGAGCTGCTGCGGTAGCTTGATTTAATCCTTTACCACCTAGAGATAATTGCGAATTATTGGCAAAAACAGTCTCATTTATCTTTGGAAAATTCTTTAAATAAGCCGTCTGATCACAGTTGATACTTCCAACTACAACTATATTACGTTGATTTTTATTAGAGTTTGTATTCATCATATTTCTACTTGCTTTTCTCTTTTATTACATTATTTTTCAACGATCTTTAGCTAACATTTATTAATTACTAGAGTTGGTGTAAACTGCGAATTTCTAATTTGATGAGCGATAGAAATCAGCTGTGCTTAACTTATCCCAATCAACTTTTATACCAAGGCCAGAGCCTTTTGGAGCAATAATTTTCCCTTCATTTAACATGTCACCGTTGCTCATTCCAAACTCAAAAGCCTCCTTGGGTGTCGGTGCTTCGAAAAAAGTGGTTCGTTCGTTAGCTAGTATCAGGTGGAGGTTGGCAGCTTGAGACAGCGTGGGGCCCCAGCTCTGCACTTCGATTGGAAGTTTTGCATCATTGGCAATGATCATCAGCTCTAGTGCTTGCGAATACCCGCCAACGACGGTAACGTCGAACCTACCCGCATCCCATGCATTATTCTTTATGCCATGGCGTATAAAATCAGCTGAATAGAATTGGTAGCCTGTTGGGATAAGTGACATGGTAAGTGCATTTTTAAGATCTCTATATTGATCAAAAAGCTTGTCATTGATAGGAGCCTCGAGCCAGATAAACAACTTTTTATCCAGCATATTACCAAGCTGTATGGCCCCATCATAGTCATAGGCATTCTCGATATCGAGCATGAAACGATATTCTGTGTTAGCAAATTTATCATTAACTGACTTTACGAGCTTTGCGTCTTCTTCTATCCGGCCCCAGATATGAAATTTAAATGTCTTGAACCCAAGTTTCATATATTTGTCTACCGCGGCAAGGTGTTCTGGAATCGTTTCATAGAATGGGATGCTTGCGTATGCTTTGATCTCATTGCGCTTGGAACCAAGCATTCTATGGAGAGGAAGCCCCGCTTTGCGTGCAGCCAGGTCCCAAAGGGCAATATCAATAGCTGAAAGCGCTTCGTCGCTTAAATCAGGTCGCTTTTCCATTAAGGCCGCTCTAACCTCCACGGGATCAAGAGTTTTAAGGTTCTTGAGCAATTTGGTTACAGTTTTCATTTCTTGAAAGTGAAAGTCGTTAAAGCCTTTCACGGAATAAGTAGCAACCCCCGACATACCTAAGAAGTCATCTGCCGTTTCAATTTTTAAAATATTATTGACCCAATCATAGGGCAAGGGCTCATCGGTGTATCTAGCTGTCATAGCTTTGGTACCAGATGCATGTAGTTCGATATTGACGATTTTTGCTTTTTCGGAATATTGAAAATATTGTTGGTACTTTGTTGCATCTTTACCAGAATATTCAGTTAAGAGCTCTATCGCGTTCGTATGAGCAATACCGGCCAAAGCATTAGAAAAAAAAATGGTTATCAAGAGAAAGTTAAAGATAAAAAATTTGCAGATAATTATTATCACATTTGTTCCTTAACTGCACGGTAAGCCTGCTCGATTGCACTTTGAACAAGCGATGTATCGTTGGCGTCGCTATTGGCGATAGTAATTCGACCGAATGGCTGTCGTCCAACATCACCCGGGTCACCATGAGAATATCCATGCGCCCACCTATTTATCATTATGCTCTGAACATCTCTATCAAAATCAAACAGTTCTTTTGGGAGCATACCACTCAAATGTTCTCTGATTTCTTGCTCGTAATCATCAAAGCTTAGGCCGAGCATTCGGTATCTGACTTCTTTAAACTGTTCAATGGCTGGTGCACCAATAGTTTCACCAAGGGGTGCGCTTCTCATATGCAGGATACACGGATCATCTGGCGACTTTGTATATTTATAATCACCAATGCTTACTGGAAAGTCCAAGTTGACGGCCTGATGCATATTGCCTGGACACATGACCATGCCGATGCCTAATTCTTTCATGGCTCGCCAGTTTCTGACACCAACAGTAGATAATTGCAATGGTACTTTATTGAGGCTCCGTAAAGCAATATATTGATCTTGGGGAAGACCGGGGACAATATGAGGTATTATCATATTATAACATGCCATCACGACGCCCTTTGCTTTGACCTGATAGGATTTATTATTGTTGATATATTTTATATAAACCCCGCTCGCGTTATGTGGGGAGCCGTCGTGGACTACATTCACAACTGTGCTATTTAATCTAATTCGTGCATTATTGTTTGGTTTATCAAGCTCGCCATAATCGAATTTCGATAATATAATCTCTTGCGCATTTGTTCCGGGGCCAACATTTGGGATCATTTTTTTCACAAGTAAACGTGCAATGGTGGCGTTGCCATCAGGAAAATGGTGAATGTAAGGGTCTTCCAATGAAAACGTATCACCTTCTTTCCTTAAGTATGTTTGATCTGAACCATCGCCAATTGCATTTTTCCATGAAATTGAGGGATCAATACCCAGTGGGCCACTTTCTAGAACTTCAGCAATGCTTAATGTATCTGTGCCACCCTCGGTATAATCAATAGAAGTATGTCGTGCCATTCTTAAAACAAGCGGATCATCAACACCCAAAGTATTAGTCAAATAATCAAAATAGGAATGTGTGTGGATGTATTCTTTTAAATCCTCTTTGGGTACATCAAGCACATGTTCGCCGCCTTTTAAGACGCGCATTAATTGTTCTTTACCCTTTTTACTCAAAGGGGTTTGTTCAACGGCTTTTTCCATCGATAACTTTGAACGTAAAAGCCCTTCGATAAATGCAGGGTAGCCACAAAAAGGATGCTTCACGACTTTATTTTCGCCAAATATTCGTTTATTAAAATAGGTGGAGGCTCCTAAATTATGTCTTTTATAAAAATCAACATCATAGGCATCACTAAATAATTCCAGATCAACGCCGATATCTTTTAAAAGATTCAACATGACCTCATTATAGTCACTCGTACCCTCTAAGGACTCTGAACCACCAAATCCTATTCGGGTATCACCATCGATATTATGTTCATTCCTTTTGGCATGGCCGCCAAAATCATCGTGGTTATCAATAATGAGTACTTTTTTATCTGTTCCATGTTCTTTTTGGTAAAAGTAAGCAGCCGCTAATCCACTGATACCACCCCCAACGACGACGAGGTCGTATTCTTCATTTAAGTTCGTGTTTGACCCCCAATCCGACTGCCCGCCCCATGCTCGAGCGTGAGCATGTTCGTTTGATCCCGGGTGGCTACCACGAAGTCCAGTCCTAGCGGGTGGATAATAGGACGGCACGAGTGCAGCCATAACCGCTTGACTAGCACCACCTATAGGAAGCACGGAAGCTCCTGCCGCCATTAAAGTACCATTGACGAAGTTCCTTCTCGTAATATTGCTCATTGCTGCTTACTCATATATAAATTTTTCTCGTTAACACATATACAGGTTGGGGGCGATCATCTCAACCCTTTGTCAGGTCTATGACGGGGATTGGTGCTGAAGGGCCTAGTTCACATTAATTAAAGCAATCTTATTTTATTTATCCATTAATTAAGCTAATTGGGTAGAGCATATGTATTTTCGCCATTTATAGGCATTATTATATTATTTTTAACTTTATATTCTTCCCAATCATCTTTTAGCTCTTTGATTTTTGCAGGATAATCGGCAGATAGGTTGTTATTTTCTGTTGGATCTTTTGAAATATTATAAAGTTCCCATTCTCCTTTTCCGTATGGCTGGTCTTGAAGTTTCATTTTCCAATTGCCTTTTCTTACAGCTTGTCTTCCTAAAAATTCCCAAGCATGTAAATCCTCAGAACTATGTATTTCTTTCTTCATGTTATTTAGATGAGGAAGTGCAGACTTGCCTGTAACTGGATATACTTTTCTCCCATCATACTCCGTGCCTGGATGGGCGACACCTGCCAGTTCAAGAAAAGTTGGGGTAATATCTTTTGCCGTTAATATTTCCCTATCAATAACTCCTTTGTAAGAAATTCCTGGATATTTTAAAATTGCGGGAGCCTTTATACCCCCTTCAGAAACAAATGTTTTAAAATCAAGATATGGCGTTGAACTAACTCTAGCCCATTCAGCGCCTTGATAAATATAAGAATCTCGTTTACCCATATTTTCGAGACTGTTGTCAAATCTTTCAACTAGCCATTCTTTATTGCCAGGAATTTGACTGACATCGTTACCCTCCGCTCCGTTGTCGGACATAAAAAAAACAAATGTATTTTCGTACTGGCCTGTTTCTTTTAAATGTTCAATAACGCGCCCTACGTTTCGATCTAGATTATCGACCATAGCGGCAAATATTTCCATTTTTCTTATTTCAAGATTTTTGTCTTTTGTAGATAAACTGTTCCAATTTTTAATATAATCAGGGGCCATACTTGCTATAGTAGTTTCATCTATAATTCCAAGATTTTTTAATTTTTTAATCCGGTTTTGCCTAACATACTCATATCCTAGGTCGTAGTACCCTTTATAAAGATCCATGTCTTCATCTGGAACCTGCAATGGCCAATGAGGTGCAGTATAAGCAAGGTATGCAAAAAATGGTTTATCGTCATTAATATCTTCCTCAAGGTAACTAATCATTTTGTCTGTGTAATAATTAGAAGAGTAAAAATTGTCTGGTAATAAAACTTGCTTGCCATTCTCTATATAATCCGCTGAATAGTCACGAGAAACACCAATACGATCGTTAAAGTGACTTGCTCCCCCTTGTAATAAAACAAATGATTTTTCAAAGCCGCGGCTCTGTGGTTGAAATTCTGGTTCATATCCCAAGTGCCATTTACCTGTCATGTATGTATGATAACCGCTATCTCTAAGTAAACTTGATACCGTAACTGCATCTTCATTAAGATATGTTTCATAGCCCTTTTTACCCACTTGGTTAGTATCCAATCGGCCATTCATATTTCCTAGTCCAACAAGATGATGATCAGTCCCGGTAAGTAACATACCGCGTGTGGGTGAACAGGTAGAAGCAGTGTAAAAATTAGTCATCAATAGACCTTCATCGGCTATACTATTTATATTCGGTGTATTGATTTCTCCACCAAAAGCTCCTAAATCAGCATAACCTAAGTCATCAGCTACTATGAGTAATATATTTGGTCTTTTCTCAGCATTTAAAAGCTGTATTTCTTCATTTGTATTTGAGCATCCATATAAAAATACTGTTGATAATATTATAAAAGTATTAAAAATACCTTTTGGTTGTTTAATTACATCCATTCTAATTTCTCCATAATGCTAAATATCAAAGGCTTGTAATCATAACTATTAGTAAAAGAACGGGCACAAAGTATCTCAGCAAGAAGCGCCACATTTTATAGCCAACAACTCCATGAGCAATTGAAAACTCATCTTTCGTGATACTCTTATTTAAGGTCCATCCAGCAAACACGGCAATAAATATACCGCCCAGGGGCATCATTACAGATGAAACCATATAATCAAAAACTTCAAAGAAAGTTTTTCCTTCAAAAACACTAATAAAATCCAAGGGATAATAGCCGGATAGAATACCAAATGAAAGCACGGACAGTATGCTTAATATCCAACTTAAGAAACCTGAAAAATAAGCGGATTTTTTTCTAGTCCAGCCAGTTTTATCTCTTATCCATGAAACAGCAGGTTCCATCATACTGATCGCAGAGGTAAGTGCCGCAAAAAATAATAAAAGAAAGAATACTGCGCCAAACAAGAACCCACCACTCATACCACTAAAGGCAATTGGTAAAGCAATAAAGGCGAGCCCAGTTCCCTCTGTTGGCTCTATATTAAACGCAAAAATAATTGGAAAAATGATTAATCCAGCAAGAATAGCAATTGTTGTGTCCGCACCAGCAATAATTAAGGATGACTGAGGGATAGAGGTTTTTTTGCTAATATAAGCACCATACGCCATAGCGTTGGTTACACCAACTCCCAGTGAAAAAAATGCTTGGCCAAATGCTTGAATTACCGTACTGCCAGTTACATTGGAAAAATCAGGTGTAAATAAATAGATTAATGCTCTCATGAATTCACCGTAAATAGCAGAATAAATGACAAGGCAGATCATCATAAGGAATAGAAGAGGCATTAAAATTTTCACGGCCTTTTCGATACCGCCTTTAATACCGTTAGAGGATATCCATACCGTTATAAGAAGAAATAAACTAGACCAGCTAAATATAACTAAAACATCTGAAGTAAGAGAACCAAAAAAACTTTGTATTGTAGCGGCATCTTGCCCAGCAAAATATCCTGTTGCAGCTTTCATACTGTATGCAAGTGTCCAACCACCAATGATTGAATAGATTGAAAAAACGACTATAGATACAAAAACACCTACAAGGCCCATATATTTCCACCTTGTGCTTTTTCCGGCCTCTTTAGCAACCTTTAATATGGCCAAAGGCGGGCTCGCATGCCCACGCCGACCAATTAATAGTTCAGCTATTAATATTGGGGTCGCCAATAATAATACTGCCGCTAGATAAATAAAGACAAATGCACCGCCTCCATTCTCTCCTACGACATAAGAAAACCTCCAAATATTAGCAACACCAACTGCGGATCCAACTGCGGCTAGAATATAAGTTAGTTTTGATGACCAAGCTTTATCTTCATCTGTTGATAATGCGCTCACTCTGCCAATCTTCCGGCACGATAAGTTGTTGGAATGGTTCGCTCGGGATCTTGAGACCATTTTTTCCAAGTTTCAATTACGTCGCCAAGATCTTTTTCTATATCTGTAATAGTGAACTCGCCACGAAACTCAATAAACCCATCCTCGTCATACCATTCTAATGCGTCAATTTC